>DAIPLF010000040.1:0-10160 GCA_036769375.1 Candidatus Aminicenantota bacterium
GCTTTTCAAGGCGGCGCAGGATGCGCAGGAAGTTCCTGGAGCGGCCCGCGGCCTCGTCCTCGTAGAGGGGATCTTCGACGCGGCCGTAAAGCGAAGTCAAGTATTCCGGAGTTGGGCAGGGGTTGGCGAAGATGTGTCCGCAGCTGCCGCAGACACTCAGGTCCCAGGTCTTGCCGTACTGGCTGTCGGTGATCTTGATCTCATCCTCGGTGAGACGGCCGGAATAGGTGCCTTTCCGGTACCCGCGGATGTCCGTGCCTGTGCAGGCCGGACAAGCCGCCAGCGTCCGGAACTGACCTTTCCCGTCCCTCATCTCAGCGGCCGAGCAGGTGCTTGAACCAGAAATCGACGTGGCGGCGGCTGGCGTTCTCCCGCTTCTTCCCGCCGAACCCGTGGCGCTGGTTGGGGAAAATCATGTATTCAAAGTTCTTGTCTTGCTCCATCAGCGCATCGATGAGCTGGACCGTGTTCTGCATATGAACGTTGTCGTCCATGTCCCCGTGCTCGAGGAACAGCACGCCCTTGAGGTTTTTGGCGTGGGTCATGACCGAGCCGAATTCATAGCCCTCCTTATTCTCCGCGGGAGTGTCCATATAGCGCTCGGTGTAGACCGAGTCGTAGAGCCTCCAATCCGTCACCGAGGAACTGGCGATGCCGTGGGTGAAATAGTCGGCGCCGTAGGTCAGCGCCAAGCAGGTCGTATATCCGCCGTAGCTCCCGCCGGTGATCCCGATCTTGGCAGCATCGACGAACGGCTTTTGACGGAGCCATTTGACCGCCTGGCTGAGGTCGTCCATCTCCCACTTGCCCAGACTGCGGTGCATCAGGGCGGCGCCTTTTTTCCCGAAATGGCCCGAGCCGCGATGGTCAACGCTCAAGACAATGATGCCCTCCTGAGCGAGATAGAGCCAGGGCACCGGCGGGTACGAGTTCGAGACCGTGGGCGCCCCGGGGCCGCCGTAAACCGTGAACACCACCGGATATTTCTTGGACTCGTCGAAATCGGGCGGTAGGATCCAATAGGCGGGGAGTGAATAGCCGTCCTCAGTGGGTATGGTGAAGAGCTCTTTTTTGGCCAGGGCGTACTCCTTGATCGTCGGGGACTCGCTGCTGTCGACGTTTCGGACCCGTGTCCCGTCGCTTCGAAAGAGGTCCTGCCTGGAGGGATGTTCGACGCTTGTGGACATGTCGAGGAAATAGCTTGCTCCGGGCGAGACCTGGCAGAAATGGCTGCCCGGCTCTTTGCTCAGATGCTCGAGGCCCTGACCGTCGAAGCGAACGCGATAGAGTCCCGTCTCGGTCGATCTTTCCTTATTCGCGCTGAAGTAGACCCACTTGTTCTTCTCATCCACCAGGCTGATGCCCGCCACCTGCCAGGAGCCTTCGGTCAGGCGGGCCCTGAGCTTTCCCTTAAGGTCGTAAGCGTAGAGGTGTCTCCAGCCGTCGACGTCGCTTCGCAGCAGGAACCCGCTTCCGTCCTTGAAGAAATAGAGGTCCTCGAAGAACTCGACCCAGGCGGCCTGCTTCTCGTCGAGGATCTCCTCTTTCCCTCCGGTCTTGGGGTCAACGCTGAATATCTTGATATTGTCCTGCCCGCGGTTCATCCACTGGACGGCCAGCCGGTCACTCGCCGGGAGCCAGAACGGCCAGGCCACGTAGTGGTCGGCGTTCTCGTCGAAATCGGCCCAGACGACCTTGTTATCGGGCAGGGCAACGATCCCCAACTTGACTTTGGGGTTGGGGTCCCCTGATTTAGGATAGCGTTGATTCTCGAGCTCCCCGTGGACGCCGGTCGAGCGGAAAATGGGGAAGATGGGGACCGGGCTGTCGTCGAAACGCAGGAAAGCGATTTTCCGGCTGTCGGGAGACCACCAGAAGGCGGCGTACCGCGAGCCCCGTCCGAGGATCTCTTCAAAATACACCCAGGAAGCCCAGCCGTTATAGACCGTCTCGGAGCCGTCGGCGGTGATCTGGTATTCGAGCCCGCTATCGAGGTCAAAGGCATAGAGGTTGTTGGCCCGGGTGTAGGCGAGATGCTTGGAGTCGGGGGAAAGACGCGGGTTCTTTTCCTCTTCCGGTGTTGCCGTCAGGCGGCGAAGGGTTTGAGTCTTGCGAATATAGAGATAAAGGTCATTCTGGTGTGAGTAGATGAACCGGGAATAGTCCGGGCTCACCTCGGCCGCTGCAGCCGCCACAACGCCCTGAGGAAGGATTTTCTGAAGGCCGTCGTAATCCAGGAAGAGGGTTTTTTCGCCGGTCGCGGCCGCTACCTTCATCAAGCGCGTGGTCTTGAGCTTTTCGTCCCGCTCCCGGAGAAGATAGGATGTGTCGTCAAGCCAAGATCCGGCAGTCAGCGGCTTCAAAAGGCGCGGTTCCTTGTTCAGATAGGCCTGTTCATAGGTGATCTTCTTTGGGGGCGCTTGAGAGAAAACGGTCCAAGGGGTTAGACCAAAGAAAACGAGGATCAGACCGACCGCCACAAGGAATCTTCTTGGGGTCATCGTTTTTCTCCTCCTTGACTTGAGTTCCGTTATGGAGCTGGACCGCCTGCGGCTGGGTGCTGCCGTTTGCCCTGGGGCACGGCGGAATCGTATTATAAATCACCTCGGGAAACAACCGCAGCGTCGCCCGGGGGTCAGGGCTTGATGAAAAGCTTGCTGAGCTCTGTCCTGACGAAGAACTCACTTCCCCAGATGCGGACCGAGGGCGCGCCGCCGGAATCAAGGCCGCAGGTGATGATTTTGGGACCCATGGTCAGGCAGTCTTTTGTCCCTGCAGGATGGCCGCTCAGGGGCACGATGGAACACCCGCTGTCCGTGGGCGACAAGACCAGGAGGTTCTTGCCCCGCACGGTTTTCTCTCCGGCCTCTGCGGATGTGGCGGCGATGATCCGTCCGTCGTGATAGACGTTGAGGCCGTTCACGGTCGTGCCTGGAGGCAGAGAGATCGAGCGGACAGCTAGACCGGCGAAGTCGACAATCTGCAGGCGCGAGGGCCCACCATCGGTCCTTCCCCCTTCGGCTGCCAGAAGCTTGCCCAGTGGATAGTAGCGGAGAAAGCGGACTGCCCCGGAAAGGCCGCTGAAATCCCGCACCGTACCTTTCTCGATGTCCCATTGTCTGAGTTTTCCTTGTGAGTCGCCGCCGGTGATGCGTCCGGCGTGGTCGAAGGCCAGCGCGCTCAGGCTGGATAGCCCGCCAGCAAAGGCCGACACCTTCTTCTCCAGGGAATCCCAGACGCGGATCGTTCCGTCTTGATGGGCCGTTACGAACTTATCAGGCGGCTGGCCCACGACTCTTAGTGGGAACACATCTCCGCCGAGCCATTCCTGGAGTTCGTTCCGCTCGAACGACAGGCTGAGCAGACCGCGGCCCGGGGCGGCGAGTATGAAAGTGCGGCCCAGAAGCGTGAAGTCGGCGATCCCTTCAATCCGGGTTTGGAAGATGCGATTGTCCAGGAACGTCAGGACAAACACCTGGCCGTCTTCTCCGCAGCCGGCGACCTGGTCCTGGGCATAGAAGCGCAGCCGGGCCGGCCTGGTATCAGGCAAGGGGATCGCCTTCAGCAGGTTCGGCTCGGACTTGAGGTCTTCGTTAAGAACGGGCTTGAGCCTCCTCTCAACGGGCGTGACGGCGGAGGCCCGGATGTCCGGCCAAGCCTCTTCCCAGACCTTGAGGCGCTTTTCCTCGAGATTGAGTTTGGCTTCCGAACAAGGCGAGGGGATCGTCTCTCCGCGGAAATCCCCGATCCGGATGAGCTCACCCCAGGAGTCGACCCTCGGCCGGGCGAAAAGCTCACGGGTCTCCTCGCTGTCGAGCCGGGAAGCGAGGGAGTTGTCGAGGTCATAGAGGATGACCAAGCCTTCCTGGTAGAACGAGGTGTCCTCGAGGGCCGGCTCTTCCAGGAACTGGAGGTGGAGCTTGACGCTCTCCAGGGCGAATTCCCTGGACTCCAGGTTCAGCCGCCGGGTGGAAAAGGTGGCCCGGAAGTTGACTTCTATGTCCAGCTTCCCCTGGAGGTAGAAAAAGTCGATAACCTTCTGGAAGTAGTGGCGGTCGCGGCAGCCGTCGAGGATGATGAGGCGCTTGTCGGAATTCTCCTCCAAGAACCGGCGCAGATAGGCCTCCGGGTCGTCCTCCTCCTCGGAAACGGGATAATCCTGGTAATAGCAGGGGTCGATGTGCTTCTTCAGCCAGGAAAGGCCCAGAAGCCGGTTGAAAACCTTCTGCCCGCGCTTGGAATCGCGCATCAGATAAAGGATCTCTCCGGGCCGGATGTCGGCGAAGCCTTCGGCGATAGCCTGGCAGAAATACGTCTTGCCCGTCCCCGAATCCCCATTGACGGCCACGACGGTCGTTTTTTTGCTCTGCAGCAGATAATGCAGCGTCTCGGAGAGCTCATAGAGGCCGCGCTGGGCGGGCTTCAACCCGAGTATGCTGACCGCACCGACGTGGTAGAGGTAGAGGGAGTGAACGAACTCGGGCAAGTCGATCATCCTGAGGGCGTTCACCGCCTCCTCGAAGGTCTGCCTGTTTTTTTCCTTAAGAAGCTTGAGAAGAGAGATGACGATGTCGGCGCTGACCCCGCCGGTCGCCTCTTTCTGGGCCCGGCCCACCTCACCCAGCGTCCAAGCGAGGTAGGTCCTAAGCTTGGCTGAAGGATGGTCGGCATACGCGGCCAGCGCCGGGACGGCCTCCACGGCCGCCAGCCCGATCTTCCCCAGCGCCCAGATGGTTTCTTCCTTCTGCTCGAGGAGCAGGCAGGCCATCGGACGGCCGCCCGCTGTCTCCTTGATCTCGTCCGCGGCCTTCAGGGCCTCGATGAGGGCGTCCACGGCTCGACCTTCTTTGAGGTTGCCGAGCGTGTAGATCAGGTTCTCGCGGATTTTGGTGAGGCTGAGGGGATAGCGAGACAAGGCCTCGAGGAGCGATTCGGCGGACCTCGGATCCTGGAAGACGCTGAGGACGAGCGAGGCCAGGTAGGGGATGCCGCTGTCCGCTTCGATCCGCCGGTCAAGGAGGAGCCGCAGGCAGGGCAAGAAGAGAGCCGGCGGGATCTGAGTCACGATCCCCTGCGGGGGCTGGATCCGCTCGAGAATGAGTGAATAGGCCTCTTCCCGGCGCTTGGAGATCAAGGACTCCGCGACCAGCCTTTCCAGGGCGGCGGAATGCTTTTCCTCCTCGGCGATCAAAAGGAGGAGAGGAGTCAACACGTCCTCCGCTGACCCGATGACTTCTGCTTTGGCTTCCAAGAATCCTTTCCACTCCTCGACGGACAAGAGGGCGGCCAGCGATTCTTCGAGCGAGAGTTGCCCCTTCCGGCTCTCGGCCCGGAATGCCCGGCCTTCAGTGTTCCATTCGGGGACAGGGGCTTCGGCGTTAGCCCTCAAGGCGTCATGCTCGAAAACCCAAAGGAGAGCTTCGAAGAGGACCAGGAAGGAAGAACCCGCAGTCGCGGCCCGCAAAGCCGTCACCTTCTGGATGACCGGCCAGCGGGCGGGAGTCAGGAATGGAGGCAGGACCCGGGCAAAAAACGTGGTCCTGTCCTTCTCGTTCCAGGAGCGCAGATGATAGAGGAGATGGTGAGAGACCCGGTCCCTCATCTTCTCCGGATTTGCGGACCATTCTCCCTTTAGGTTGAGAAAGCAGACCCTCCCGGGGTCCATTTCCCGGAGAACGGCCAGGGCTTCAGCCTCCAGGTCGTCCAGGCGCGGGACATGCGCTGAAGCAACAGGCCTGATCATGAGCCCTGGCGACAGACTGGCTATTTGGCCAGAAGAAGCCCTTTCAGGTCCTCTTCCAGGTTGCCCGTTTCGATGCGGAAGAGAAAACCGCTAAGAAAAGGGTCCCGGCGCAACAGGGAAAAATCCGAGACAAGCCGCGTATTGACCTCGATCACCCGGCCTGAAGCCGGAGACCAGATCCGGTGAACGAAATGGTCGGCGTCGGTGATCTTCCCGCAGACGTTGCCCTGCATAATGGCCTCATTGACCTTGGGAAGCTCGAGCTGGGTAATGATGCCGACCGTCTTCAAGAAATCAGGCACGACACCAACCGTGGCCCGCTCTTTTTCTTCCACTTTGAGCCAAGTGTGGCCGAGCATATAGTAGTAGCCGGCGGGGATGCGGGATCCGGCGACCCCGCCTTTGTCGCGGTCCTCAGCTTGCACGCTCTTAAAAGCCCGGGCGACGAGCCCTCTGAGGTCGGCCGGAGTGAAGGGCTTGGGCAGGTAATCAAAGGCCCCCAATTTAACCGACTCGACGGCGGTCTTGATGGTCGGATACCCCGTGATCATGATGACGTTGACTTCCGGACGGGCCGCTCTCAATGTTTTCAACAGGTCGAGGCCGCTGATGCCCGGCATCATCAGGTCGGTGATAATGAGGTCATAGGAAGTTTCCGCTTCCTTTTTCAGGGCTTCTTCGCCGCTCAGGGCCATGTCCACTTCGTATTGGTCGGAGAGGATGGCCTGACGAATGCTCTTGGAGACGGTGATCTCGTCGTCGACGACCAGGATTCTCCGTTTGCTCTGGCTATTCATAAGTGCCTCCTTTTTTGGCTGATTCTTCGCGCTGGTCTTCAACCGGAAAGCTCAGGACAAAAACCGTTCCCCGGCCGACCTCGCTGTTGATCTCGATTTTGCCCTCATGCTGCTGGATAATCCCGTAGCTGACGGCCAGGCCGAGGCCGGTCCCGGAACTCTTGGTGGTGAAGAACGGGTCGAAAAGCCGGTTGACGTTTTCCTTGGGAATGCCCACCCCGGAATCGGCGACGCGGACCACGATCCATTTCTTGTCCGAGGAGAGGGAGTCGCTGATGGTGAGCTGTCCACCCTTCGGCATGGCCTCGCAGGCGTTCAGCAGCAGGTTCCAGAAGACCTGCTGGATCTTGTTCTTGTCGAGCTTGATCGCCGGGAGCCCGGGGTCCAGGTCCTTGACGATGCGGACGTTCTGGAAGGACGCTTGGTTCTCGAGGAGCTGGGTGGTCCGCTCGATGATATCGTTGATGTTGGTGTATGTCTTCTGAGGCGGGTTCTGCCGGGCGAACTCGAGCAGGCCCTTGACGATTTCAGTGCAGCGCGAGGTCTCGTCGGCGATCAGACTCAAGTTCTCATAAAACTCGTGCCTTTTCTCGAGCTTTTCCAGCATGAGGTGGGTGTTGATGAGGATGGAAGTCAAGGGGTTGTTGATCTCGTGAGCGACCCCGGCGGCCATCTTGCCCAGGGAGCGCAGCTTCTCCGACTGGAGGAGGTAGTCCTGCATCCCGCGCAGCTCCTTGGTCCGCTCCTCCACCCTCTTTTCCAGCGTCTTCCCCCACTGGAGGAGGTTCTCGTTGGCCAGCTTGAGGTTCTCGGTCATCTGGTTGAAGGAGTCGGCGAGCTGGCCGACCTCGTCCCGGAAGCCGATCTTGACCTGATGGTTGAGGTCCCCCTGGGCGATGCGCTTGGTGGCCTGGACCATCCGCCTAAGGGGGTTGGTGATGCTCGAGGTGATGAAAAAGAGGATGATGAGCAGGATGATGGTGCAGAGGGCGGCGATCCCCGTAAAGGTGAGCATGACGCTGTTGCGCAGGTCGATGTAGGGCTTTTCCAGCATCCCGACGTAGAGAATGCCGATGATCTCGCCGCCGGAGTCCTTGATCGGCTCGTAAGCCGTGATGTACCAGTGGTTGACAACGAAGGCACGGTCAACCCAGGGGATGCCCCGCCGGAGGACGGCGTCGTGGACTTCCTGGGAAACGCGCGTGCCTATGGCCCGGTTGCCCTCGGCATCGGTGACGTTGGTCGAGACGCGCAGGTCGTTCTGGAATATGGTGACGGTGCCGATCTCTTTGCCCTTGTACTTTTCGCCCTTGAAGACGATCTCTTTGACCCGGTCCACGATCTCGTAGTTCTGGTTGAGGAGGATGCCGCCATAGAGGACGCCGAGCACCTTTCCCTGTTCATCCAGGACCGGGGCCGCGCCCTTGAGCATCATCCCGTTCTCTTCGTGGTCCTCGGGCCGCGGGGCGGCCATGGGTGTCGGGATGAACTTCAGGTAGGCGCGCTCGGCGAACTCCGGGGCTTCTTTTAGCAGCTCCGGACGGGGAATGATCTCGGTGGCGGTGACGGTTTCCTTGCTCAGGGCACGGCTCACCAAGGGGTCGGCGGATTGGTCATCGCCGAAGATCCCGGAGGGGTTCGTCCGCTGGACCACCCTGCCGAAGCGGTCGGTGATAGTCAGGATGTCGAGATTAAAATCCCGGCGAACGCGGACGAGGGCCCGGAAGAGGCTTTCCCGGTCCCCGGCTAGGAGGGCGGCCCGAACGGAGTCGCGGCCGGCGTTGAGGAGAACGATATCGCGGATGTCGTTGAGCTTTTCGTTATAGACCATCCAGGCCGAGGCCAGGTCGTGGCGCACCTTGGCCTGGGCCAGGCCGATGATCGTGTTGTGTTCCAGCCGGGTGCCGAAGAAGAGGGAGACCAGGCCTCCGAAGAGGATGACCACGAGGAAGCTCCAGACGAATTTCATCCGCAGAGGGAGGTCGAGAAATTTCTGGACGCTTCGATGAAGGCTCATGGGAGGAAAACGACCTCTTATTGTAGGGGACCGTCCCCTTTTTTGCAACCAAAAAACCCTTGACAAGACCGGTGAGGGCATGTTAAGTTCACTAAGTCGATTGATAAAGTCGACTATTAGGCGGAGGAAGGAATGAGGCTTTCAACCAAGGGAGAGTACGCCAGCCGGGCGATGCTCGAGCTCTCTATCCACTATGAGGAAAAGCCGCTGCACATCAGGGACATCTCCAAGGCGCAGGATATTCCCCAGAGGTTCCTGGAGCAGATCCTCCTTCAGCTCAAGCGGGCCGGCTACCTGCGCAGCCGCAAGGGACCGGAGGGCGGCTATTACCTGTCCAAGCCTCCAGCCGAGATCAACGTTGCCGAGGTCATCCGGGTGATGGACGGACCGCTCGCTCCTATCGATTGCGTCAGCGTGACCGCCCATGAGGTCTGCCCCCATGAATCCCACTGCGGACTCAAAGGTCTCTGGAAAGAGGTCCGCGATGCGGTCGCCAAGATCATGGAAAAGGCCACCTTCGAGGAGCTGGCCGAAAAGACAAAGGCGGCCCGGGCCGGACGGAGGAGGGGCGCCTGAAGCCTTTTGTTTTTGCACAAATAGTCTATATAATCGATAGATTATATGTATTATTATTGATGGAGAAAACCCCATGAAAAGACTTTTCGGTGGGATCATCACCTTTGCTTTCCTCTCGACGCTCGCCCTCCCTCTCCCGACCGCGACCCAGGAATTCTCCGGGACCATCACTCTCTCCGGCGCCTGGGCCCTCTATCCCATGGCCGTCAAGTGGGGTGAAGAGTTCAGCAAGCTTTACCCCAAGGTCAGGATTGAGGTCCAGGCCGGGGGGGCAGGGAAAGGGCTGGCCGACGCCTTGGCGGGCATGGTAGACCTGGGGATGGTCTCGCGCGAGATCCACCCGGCCGAGGTCGAGAGGGGGGCCTTCGCCATCGCGGTCGTCAAGGACGGCGTCGTCCCCACGATCAGCGGGAAGAATCCCTTGCTGAACAAGATCCTCGGTTTGGGTCTCAAAAAGGACGCCTTCATCGCTGCCTGGATCACGGAGACGGCCAAGACCTGGGGGGACGCCCTGGGCAGTACAGATAAGACCGCTCTCCATGTTTACACCCGGTCGGATGCCTGCGGTGCGGCCGAAAGCTGGGCGGCGTTTTTTGGCAAGAGGCAGGAAGACCTCAAGGGAGTTGGAGTTTACGGAGATCCAGGATTGGCCGAGGCCGTCCGCCGCGACCCGCTCAGCATCGGCTTCAATAATATCAACTACGCCTACGATACAAAGACGCTGAAACCGCTGGCAGGACTTATGATTCTGCCCATCGACCTCGACGGCAGCGGGAAGATCGAACCGGAAGAGAGCTTCTACCAGGACCGCGATGCCATCACCGCGGCCATCGCCCAAGGGAAATATCCTTCACCACCGGCGCGCGACCTCTATCTTGTGAGCAAGGGCCGGCCGCAGAAACCGCTCCTGGTGGAGTTCCTGCGCTGGGTTTTGAACGAAGGTCAGAATTTTGTCGCCGCAACCGGATACATCCGCTTGAGCCAGGAAAAACTGGCCGACGGGTGGAAAAAGATCGAGGGCCGTTAG
>DAIPLF010000357.1:0-2794 GCA_036769375.1 Candidatus Aminicenantota bacterium
GCGGCCTGCTCCATCTGGATGTCAAAAAGGACATCGCGGCCGTAGGAGACCTGTTGCTGCTCGCGGATGACGGTCCTAAACCCCTGGAGCTCGAACTTGACCGTGTAATCGCTGCCCACAGGGAGGCTGACGAACCGGAAGTTCCCTCTGTCCGAAGTCGTGACCGTCATCATGGCAATCTTGCCGCCGGTGATCGTGACGGTGACACCCGGGAGGGGATTCCCTTCCGTGTCCGTGACTGTTCCCTTCACGCTGCCGAATTCCTGAGCATAGGAAAAGGCGCAGAGAAGGGCAAATAGGGAGAATAAGACAAGTGTTTTCTTCAATTAGTTCTCCTTCTGCCCACGCCGGTGGGCGGGGCATTCCAGAAAATCCATTCCCTTGAGTGAGCTGCCTCACTCGCCTGGCAATAATCGAGAAAATAAGGTTTCCCCTTTTCTCACCTCCTTCCTAGACTTTTCCATAATGCGCCTACAGGCAATATAGCAATATTTATGCCAAAACAGGCGCCCCTAAAGGTATATATAAACCTACTATTTTCAATGACATATTCAATCTCTCAAAAAAATTAAGCGGGCTTTTTTTCAAAAAATTGGATTGCATCCAAAAAAATGGATAAAGATCAGTCCCGGCACCGTTCGATGAGCCGGTCCAACTTCGCTCTTTCCTCAACCGGCAGGTTACGGTAGTGAGTTTTCTTATATCGCTCAAAGTAGCCCAGCGCCTCGGGCTTATTACCCAAAGACAGATAGCTCAGCCCGAGGTTATACAGGGGAAATCCGAATTCCGGCTTCAGCTCGACGGCCTTCTTCCAGGCCTCGATGGCGGCAGCCGGGTCGCCACGCATTTCCAGGGCCGTGCCCAGACCGTTGAAGGCAGAAGCATAACGGGGGTCGAGCCGGATGGCGTCGTTCAGATTCTCGACGGCCTTATCGAGATCGTCGACCTTCTTGCCCTTGAGGAAAATGGAAAGGTAAAGCGAGCCGATGTTATTGAAGACGATGGGATTGTTCTTGTCGAGAGAGAGCGCCTTGTCATAAGCGCTGAGGGCCTCGTCGAACCGCCCCATGTTCCAGTAAGCCACTCCAAGATAGTTCCAGTTCTCCGGGTCATAGTCGATGAGGGCGGTTCCACGCCGGAGAATGCCGATGGCTTCCTCGGGCTTCCCTTCCTCGACGAGACTGATCCCGTAGGCCGTGATCAGCCGGACGCTTTCCGGATTGGCTTCGAGCGCTTGCTTAAGGACTTCGACCGCCTCGGCCCTCCTCCCTGCCTCCTTCAGATAGTTCGCCAGGTAAGTGTAAGCCAGGTCGAAGTCTTTCCTTTCGGCGACGATTTCGCGCAGAAGCACCATGGCTTCCTCGGGCCGGCCGCCCTGCTGGGCGACGGTCGCCCGCATCCATTTGGAATGATAAGGGAGGAGAGTTTTGAGGTCGTCGGCGGCCGTGAACTCGGTTTTCACCCGGGTTTGGGGAGAGGCCATATAGCCGAGGGAGCGAAGCTTCTCCAGCGTTTCGGCGTCCATTCCCTGGCGGGCCTTAGCCGCCCCGGCGCCGGCGAGGCCGGCGAAGAGCTTTTCAAAGCGGTCCCGCTGAGGCTTGGCCTCCCGGCCTGCGGCCAGGTTCCGGGTCTCGTCAAAGTCCTTCTCCAGGTCGTAGAGTTCAGGGAGGGGCGACTCCATGAACTTGCTCTTCCCGGAGATGAAGCCGCGGAGCGGCGCCCAGCCGCGGTTGCAGTAGGCCGTCAGGGCCTCAAAATAGATATCCCGCTCGGGCAGCTCATTTCCCTCGAGATAGGGGACGAGCGAGCGGCCATGGAGCGGCGATGGTGTCTCGAGATGCAGAAGGTCACAGACCGTGGGAAAGATGTCGACATGGCTGACGTTGGCCGATACCGACAGGGGCTTGGCGCCGGGGACCGCGATGATCAGAGGAATCCAGAGCGTGGCGTTGTAGGCGAAATAGCCGTGGGTCGACTCACCGTGCTGGCCCAGGGATTCCCCGTGATCTCCGGTAATGACCGTGATGGTCTTCTGCCCCGGCCCTTTCGCCTCGACAGCCGAAAGGAGCTTGCCGAGAGCCTGGTCAACATAGGCCACCTCGCCCGAGTAGGGATCGTCTTTGAAGCGGCTGCGGAAGGGTTCGGGCGGATCATAGGGCTGATGGGGATCAAAGAGATGGATCCAGAGAAACCAGGGCCCGGTCCTGTCCTCGAGCCAGCCAACGGCCCTGTCCACCACTTCCTCGGCTCGCCGCTCGACGAAGGACATGGCGTCAGGGTCCTGCGCGCCGTAGTTGTCATCATAAAGATCGAAGCCCTGGGCCAGCCCGAAACGGGAATCGAGCGGGAAGGCGCCGATGACCGCGCCGGTTTCGTAGCCGGCCTTTTTGAGCCACTCGGCCAGGGTGGTGAATTCGTCACGGACGATGAAATTCGAGTTATCGTGGACGCCGTGGGCCGGCGGAGTCAGCCCCAAGAGGATGTTGACGTGCGCCGCCAGAGTAATGGGGTTGTGAGAGAAGGCGCGGCTGAACAGGGCCCCCCGCTGCGCCAGCCGGTCGATGTTGGGCGTCCGGAGGCGCGAGCTCCCGTAGCAGCTCAGCCGGTCCGGCCGGAGCGTGTCAAGGGTCACCAGCAGGACATTGGCAGAGTCTTTTTTCGCCGCTGCCGCGGCCGCGGCGGGCGATAAGAGAAAGCAGATGACTCCCCAGGCCATCAGCCATTGGGATGCCGCTTTCATGAGGGTATTCTATCATCCTCTCCGTCCGGGAGAAAGGCCCGGCGCATTTCATCT
>DAIPLF010000358.1:0-1403 GCA_036769375.1 Candidatus Aminicenantota bacterium
GACGGTGGACTTGAGCGCCGTCGACGCCGGCGGCCAACACTACTCCCGGTCGATCGTCAAGGTCCTCGATCCTCAGAAATACGGTATCAATGTGGCCGATTACTTCCTCGCCCGGGCTGTCTGAGGCTGGGTCCGACTTACGGTCCTTTGATTTTGGCCGGCAGTCCATATAAAATGAAAGCCAAGAAAGGACGGAAACGGAAATAGAGGATGTCCCCGCTCGACTCTCTTTTCTATCCGAAGTCGATCGCGGTCGTCGGCGCTTCCCGCCAGCCGGGGAGCGTCGGGCATTCGCTGCTCGCCAACCTCTTGATGAACCGCTACCAGGGGGTCATTTTCCCGGTCAACCCCAAGGCGACAAGCGTCCTGGGCATCAAGTGCTATCCCCGCGTATTGGAGATATCGGATGATATCGACCTGGCGGTCATCATCGTGCCCAGCCGGGCTGTCCCGCAGGTCCTCGATGAATGCGGGGAGATGGGGATCAAGTCCGCGATCATCATCTCCGCCGGCTTCAAGGAGATCGGTGGCAAGGGGATCGAACTCGAACGCCAAGTCCAGGAGATCGGCCGGAAACATGACATCGCTATTATCGGACCGAACTGCCTCGGGCTCATCAATACGGACCCCCTGTCGCAGATGAATGCGACCTTCGCCACGGATATGCCCAAATTGGGGAACATCGGGTTTATTTCCCAGAGCGGCGCCCTTTGTGTGGCCGTTCTCAACTATGCCAAGGAGGCCGACGTCGGCTTCTCCAAATTCATCAGCATGGGAAATAAGGCCGGGATCGCCGAAAACGAGCTCCTCAGCTACCTGCAATCGGACCCCAAGACAGACGTCATCCTGATGTACCTTGAGGACCTGGTCGATGGGCGGGAATTCATGCGCATCGCCCGCCGGACGACAAGCTCCTCACATAAGCCCAAGCCGATCATCGCTCTCAAAGCCGGACGGACGCTCCCCGGCGCCCGGGCCGCTTCTTCTCACACGGGATCACTGGCGGGTTCGGACCGGGTCTATGATGCCATATTTGAGCAATCCGGTGTCCTCCGGGTCGAAACCCTCGAAGAGCTGTTCGACTATGTCCGCGGTTTTTCCAGCCAGCCTCTGCCCAGAGGTCCCAACGTGGCCATTGTAACGAACTCCGGGGGGCCTGGTATCCTGGCCACGGATTCCTGTATCCGCCACGGTCTGAATGTGCCGCCTCTCGCCGGCCGGACTCTCACCCGCCTGCGGCAAGTCCTGCCGCGAACCGCCAGCCTTCAGAATCCCGTGGACCTTGTCGCCGAAGCTCAGGCCAAGGAGTATGAGGCGACCCTGAGAGCGGTGCTCAAGGACAAAGACATCCACTCGGCCATCGTCATCCTCACCTCCACCGCCTTCACCGAGGTGGACAAGAT
>DAIPLF010000358.1:1503-2777 GCA_036769375.1 Candidatus Aminicenantota bacterium
TCCTTCCGTCTGGCGCCGATCCGCGAGTACTCGGCCCTGACAATGATCAAGAAGACCAAGGCCCACAAGATCCTGGATGGATTCCGCGGCGGCCCCCTCTATGATATCGAAGCGGTGGCCGACTGTCTGATGAGGCTCTCCCAGTTGGTCATCGATTTCGAGAGCATTAGGGAAATGGACATCAATCCCCTGCTCGTCTACGAGAAGGGACAGGGCTGCCGGGTCGTCGACGCCAGGATCATCCTTGGCAATGCTCCCCGGCGAACAGAGCGCGCTGACGCGCGCATTGTGCTATAATAAACCCCTTTTATGGCCATATTTCAAAGAAAGAAAAAAAACCGGACCTGTGCGATCGGACTTGACGGAGTCCCCTACTCTCTTGTCCTTGAGCTGGCCGAGCGGGGCATCATGCCGTCGCTGGCCGGACTTCTCAAGTCCGGACATCTGCACAGGATGAAGGCAAGCCTTCCCGAGATATCGGCCGTGTCCTGGACCGATTTCATGACAGGGACCGATTCCGGGACGCATGGGATCTTCGGGTTCACCGACCTGAAGCCCGGCTCCTACGCTCTCCGCTTCCCCAACTTCCTCGACGTCAAGAGCGAAACTCTTTGGGATGTGCTTGGGAAAAAGGAAAAGAGGTCGATCATCCTCAACCAGCCTTCGACCTACCCGGCGAGGCCGCTCAACGGGGTTCTGGTCTCCGGGTTCGTCGCCCTTGACTTGGCCAAGGCGGTCTATCCCCCAGCTCAAAAGGCCGCCCTGGACCGGATGGGTTACCAGATCGACATCGATACCATGAAGTCCAGGGAGGACCATGAGTTTTTCTGGGCTGACCTCGGCCGGACCATGGACGGGCTGGAAAGGGCGCTGGACCACTTCTGGAAGGATGACTGGGACAATTTCGAATTTGTCATAACCGGGACGGACCGGCTGCACCATTTTCTCTGGAACGCCTACGCCGACGAGAAACATCGCTACCACGGCCGCTTCCTCGACTATTACCGGAGGGTGGACGCGATCCTGGGAAAGCTGGTCCTCTCGTACCGCCGGCTGACCGGGGGTGACGGCGGACTTTACCTTCTCTCCGACCACGGCTTCTGTCAAATCGAGCAGGAGGTCTACCTCAACGCCTGGCTTCAAGCGGAAGGATACCTTCGCTTCGACGGAGATGCGCCCCAGGGACTCGAGAGTATCGCCGAAGGCAGCGTTGCCTTTGCCCTCGACCCCAACCGGATCTACCTGAACCTCAAGGGGCGCTTTCCCAAAGGTAC
>DAIPLF010000359.1:0-2775 GCA_036769375.1 Candidatus Aminicenantota bacterium
GCCACGCGCCTGTTTCTTCGGCGAACGGCTAGTATAATAAAGAATTTAGCCTGGGGGTGTCAAGGACCAGCTGGCCCGGCGGGTATTGTCACGGACGGTCGCGGCTCATATAATTCACCCGGACAACTTGCCTGGGCCTCAAGCCCGGCGCTTTGGCTCGGGCAGAGGCCAACGGCCCGTAAGAGGAAAGCGATAAATGGAAAGGAGGGACCGATGCGCTTGAAGAACAAGGTGGCCCTCATCACCGGGGGCAATTCCGGGATCGGCCGGGCCACGGCGGTGCTCTTCGCCAGGGAGGGAGCCAAGGTCGCCCTCACCGGCCGCGATGAGGAACGAGGAAAGCTCGTCGTGGAGGAGATCGGCAAAATCTCCGGGACGGCCATTTTTATCCGGTCCGATGTCCGGATCGCCGAAGACTGCCGGCAAGCCGTGGACAAAACCCTCAGACAATTCGGACGCCTTGATATCCTTTTCAATAACGCCGGCGTTTTTTATCCCCACACCGTCATCGACTGCCCGGAAGAGGAGTGGGACATGACGATCGACGTCAACCTCAAAGGGACATATCTTATGTCCAAGCTCGCTCTTCCGGCCATGATCGCCCAGGGCGGCGGCGTCATCATCAACAACTCCTCCGGGTGGGGGATCTCCGGAGGGAGCGAGGCGGCCTCCTATTGCGCCTCTAAGGGCGGCGTCGTCCTCCTGACCAAGGCCATGGCCATCGACCATGGCCGGCAGGGGATCCGGGTGAATTGTCTCTGCCCCGGCGATGTAGACACTCCGATGCTGCCCGCCGATGCCAAGCTCCGGAAAATGGAATGGAAAGATTATCTCTCCGAGGCGTCTAACCGTCCTCTGGGCAGGATCGGCACTCCTGATGAGATCGCCAGGGCCGCGCTTTTCCTGGCCACGGAGGATTCCTCTTTTATAACAGGCGCCGTCCTCGCCGTCGATGGGGGAGGCACTGCCGACTGACCCGACCGGGCCGCGGCTGACACCCTTTTCAGCCCGGATGATAGGCGTTATAATTCAGAGCGGAGAAGCAGGATGATCGGCGTGATGGCAGATTCTCATGACAACATGACGCAGATACGGAAGGCGGTGGCGCTATTCAAGGACGCCGGCTGCGATTTG
This sequence comes from Candidatus Aminicenantota bacterium, assembly GCA_036769375.1. Classification (GTDB taxonomy): domain Bacteria; phylum Acidobacteriota; class Aminicenantia; order Aminicenantales; family UBA8522; genus UBA8522. The sequence goes on from DAIPLF010000359.1 coordinate 1,135, forward strand.
GTCCTCCATGCGGGTGATGTGGTGGCTCCTTTTGCCGTCCGGGAGCTGGCGGCCTTGGGGTGTCCGGTCAAGGCGGTCTTCGGGAACTGCGACGGCGAAAAACAGGGACTGGAGATGGCTCTAGAAAAATTCGGGGAGGTCCGGGACGCGCCCCTCCTCTTCAGCCATGGAGGCCGCCGGATCCTTCTTGTCCACTATCATTTCTCGATCGCAACATACGCTTCCTCTGGGAAATACGACATCATCATCTACGGCCACACTCATAAGGCGGATATCCGCAGGGAGGGCACAACGCTCCTTCTCAACCCGGGCGAAGCCGGAGGCTGGCTGACCGGCAAGAGCACCGCGGCTCTTCTCGACCCGGAGAAGCTCGAGGCCCATATCGTTCCCCTTTGAGGGAGAGAACAAGATGCCGCATCAGGTTGACAGGCGCCAGAAACCGGTTTGGAAGCAGGTCCGGCGGCCGCTTCCTCCGCCCGGCAAGCCCCACTCCACAAAAAGGGGGGGAAAGGGCTACGACCGGAAGGACCAGGCCTGGAAGAAGGACATCGCCGGCCGTTAGCCCTGGCCGACATTTTTTGATTGCACAGCGCCGGGAATCTGGGTATCATCACTCATTCTTCGATGAGTACCTCGTCATCGCTGTCTGCCGCCAACGCAGCGCCGACGGCTATCCCAATTTTAGATGAGTCTTTTCTCCGGAGGTCGCCGTGAACATTTGGGTCACCAAGACACCCGCGCAAATCAATGAAGCATCCGAGCACACGCTGCTCAAGAAGAACCTCAGGGCGATCGACCTGGCCGCTCTCGGGATCGGGTCGGTTGTCGGGACGGGGATCTTTGTTGCCACGGGTCAGGGATCCCAGCTGGCCGGGCCCGGCATCGTGCTCTCTTTCATCATCGCCGCCGTCACCTGCGCCTTCTGCGCCCTCACCTACTCCGAGCTGGCCTGTATGTTTCCCGTCGCCGGGAGCACCTACTCTTATTCTTATGTGGCCTTCGGCGAGGTCGTCGCCTGGATCATCGGCTGGGACCTGATGCTCGAGTACCTGGTCGCGGCCAGCGCCGTCGCCTCCGGATGGTCCACCACGTTCATCCCTCTGCTTCAGCAGATGGGCCTGGGTTTGCCGAAAGCGCTGATCACTCCCCCCTTGACGACTGAGGCCGGCAAGGTCGTTTTTTCCGGCGGGGTTATCGACCTCCCCGCCGTCCTCATCACCATGGGCATAAGCTGGATCCTCTACGTCGGGATCCGGGAGAGCGCCAAGATCAACAACATCATCGTCGCCATCAAGATCGCCGTGATCCTGCTCTTTGTCTTCCTGGGCATCTCCCATATCGATTTCGCCAATTTCAACCCCTTCGCCCCCTTCGGCTGGAAGGGGATCATGGCCGGAGCCGCCATCATCTTCTTCGCTTACATCGGGTTCGACGCCGTCTCCACGGCCGCCGAGGAAACCCGGAACCCCAAGCGCGATGTCCCCCTGGGCCTCATGGTCTGCCTGGGAGTCATCATCATCCTCTATGTCTCCGTGGCCTTTGTTTTGACCGGCATGGTCCCCTTCAAAGAGATCGACGTGGGCAATGCCCTCCCCGCAGCCCTCGCCCGGATCGGCATCCGCTGGGGCGGCGCCCTGGTGG
>DAIPLF010000360.1:0-2770 GCA_036769375.1 Candidatus Aminicenantota bacterium
GCCGAGGTGACGCCGGAACAGGAGCTCAATTTTCTGAAAGCGGAAGCCCAGCAGGTCCGGGATGAGCTGAAGGCCATCGAACAGAGAATCCAAGATCTCGAAAGAGAGGAGAAATGAAGGTCGCCGTTTCGGCTTCTTCCCCCGACTTGGAGAGTTCCGTCGACCCGCGGTTCGGCCGCTGTCCCTACTATCTGATCGTCGATCCCAAGACGATGGCGTTTGAGACCGTAGAGAATCCTCACGTCGGCGCTTCCAGTGGGGCGGGGATTCAGGCCGCACAGCTTGTGACTCAAAAAAACGTTGAAGCCGTCCTGACCGGAAGTTGCGGGCCGAATGCTTTCCAGACTCTGAAAGCGGCCGGCGTAAAGGTTGTGGTCGGCGTCACCGGAACTGTCTCCGAGGCCGTCCGCAAATACGCTTCAGGGAGTGATTTCCGGGAAGCGGCCGGCCCTGATGTCCCCGCCCATTATGGGATGGGCCGGGGAGCCGGCATTGGACGGGGGAGAGGGAGAGGAATGGGCGGATCGCAGGGAATGGGATCGCCTGATCCGTCGTTTCCGCCAAACGCTCCCCTTCAGCGTCCGGGAACCGGCCGGATGAGGCCGGAGGACGAGCTCGGAGGGCTGAAAAAGCAAGCCGAGGGACTTCGCCGCCAGATGGACCTCATCTCAGAGAGAATCGCCGCCCTGGAAAAGAAGAAGAAATAATCCGTCTGATGGATGAGGCCAGTCGAACCAAAACTCTATAAGGATCCAAAGGAGTTGAAGATGAAGATTGCCATTTCCACCGACAGCGGTTATGTCTCCGCTCATTTCGGCCGCTGCCCCGCCTATACCCTTGTCGAAATCCAAGATGGGAGAATCATTCAGCGTGAGGAGATCCCCAACCCCGGTCATCAGCCCGGCTTTTTGCCCGTCTATCTTTCTCAGATGGACGTCAACGCCATTATCGCCGGGGGAATGGGCCCCCGCGCCCAGGGTCTTTTCGCCGAAAAGAATATCCAGACCATCATCGGAGTCCAGGGAAGAGTCGATGAGGTGATCGAAAGGTACCTCCGGCAAGAGCTCGAAGCCGGTCAGGATCTATGCGACCACGGGCATCATCAGGAAGGGTCCTGCCGGCATGAAGAGCTTCCGAGAGACATGAAGACGGGCAGACCTCTCGAGGGGAAGATTTGCGTGACTGCCAAGGGGCCGAACCTGGAGGCGGAAGTCGACCCCAATTTCGGCCGGGCCGCCTATTTTCTGATCGTCGACCCGAACACCCTGGAGTTCCAATCCTTCGAAAACACTCACGCCCAAGCCGGCCACGGTGCGGGCATTCAATCCGCCCAGTTTGTCGCCGGCCAATCGGTCTCGGCCGTCTTGACCGGACAGGTCGGGCCGAATGCCCAGCAGGTCCTTGACTCCGCCAGCATAAGGGTTATTGCTGTCCAAAGGTGCAGCGTCCGCGAAGCCGTTTCTGAGCTCACGAGAAAATAAGCCGTGGCCGTCAAAGAGGAAGACGCGAAGGTTTCGAGGGTGCTGGCCTGCATTAAGAACCGGATTCTGGTCTTCAGCGGCAAGGGCGGTGTCGGCAAGAGCACGGTGGCGGCCAACCTGGCCTTGGCGCTCTCCCTGAGAGACCGGAAGGTGGGTCTCCTGGACGTGGACATCCATGGCCCCAACTTGGCCAAGATGCTCGGGGTCGAGGACAAGAAACTGGAGATCTCGCACGACTCGATCAAAGCCGTCCCGATCAACGAGAATTTGAAGCTTGTTTCCATGTCCTTTCTCCTGGAAAGTCCCGACCTGCCGGTCATCTGGCGGGGCCCGATGAAAATGAAGGTCATCCAGCAGTTTCTAGGGGATGTGGAGTGGGGCGACCTGGATTGGTTGATCATCGATTCCCCTCCGGGCACAGGAGATGAACCCCTGTCCGTCGCGCAATTGATCCCCGCGACCGGAGCGATCATCGTCACGACGCCCCAGGATGTCTCCGTCCTGGATTCGCGGAAGGCCGTGATCTTTGCCCTGAAGCTCAACCTGAAGATTGTGGGCATCGTCGAGAACATGAGCGGCATGAGCTGTCCGCACTGCGGCCAGAAGATCGACCTTTTCAAGAAGGGCGGCGGCGAGCTGGCCGCCGCGGAAATGAATGTCCCCTTTCTCGGAAGGATCCCGGTCGACCCCCGGATTGTCATCTCAGGGGACGAGGGGAAGCCGTTCGCCGTCCATCAGGCTGATTCCGAGGCGGCCAGAGCCTTCCAGGAAATCGTGGATAAGGTCTTAGACGACGAGATGCCTTAAGTGTTAAGAGGAGGAGAAGATCGTGAAGAAAATCGGCATCATTATTTGTGGACGCTACCAGTCCTGCGGCGGGGGGAAATGCTTCCGGGCCGTGCGCGAGCGGGCGGGAGGGTTCGCCCGCTACCCTAAGGACGAACCGGTCGAGGTGGTCGGTTTCTCCTACTGCGGGGGATGCCCGGGCGGGAATATCGAGTACGTCCCGGAAGAAATGAAGAAGAATGGAGCCGAAGTCGTTCATCTGGCCACCGGTTTGGTCGTCGGATATCCTCCCTGCCCTCATATCCGGAAGTTCAAGGAATTTATAGAAAAGCGCTATGGGCTTCCCGTCGTGGTCGGCACTCATCCGATTCCTCTGAAATACCTGGAGGTGCATAAGAAGCTGCCTTTCTGGAAAGATACGAATATGGAAGAGCTGGCCGGCGACCTGATGAAGGAAGACAAGACAGTCATGGAGTCTTATAACTGAAGGAGGTTACGATGCA
>DAIPLF010000361.1:0-2755 GCA_036769375.1 Candidatus Aminicenantota bacterium
GACCTTGCCGTCCTTCATGACGAAGCTGACCTGACGCAGGGCCTGGATGTTTTCCAGCGGGTTGGCCGGGGTGGCGATGATATCGGCCGCCATCCCGTTGGCGATTGACCCCCGGACCTTGTTGATCCTCATGAACTCCGCGGCGTCTGCCGTCATGGCTCTGAGCGTCGCGGCCGGCGGCACGCCCGCCGCGTCCCACATGTCCAGGTAATCCAGCATCATCTCGCCCCGGTTCTTGCCCGGCAGGTTGGATACGCTGTCGGTGCCGAAGGCCATTTTTACGCCGATCCTATAGGCCCGCTTTAGCCGGTCGATTTCCTTGGCCGCTTCCTCCTTGGCCTGTCCCATCGTTCCCGCAGGGTCCAGCTTCTCTAGGTGGGCCTGGGGAAATTCCGTGCCCACGAGCCAGGTGCCCTTTTCTTTCATGAGCTGAAGAAGCTCGTCGGTCAGATAAAAGCCATGCTCTATCGAGTCGGCGCCCCCCAGGATGACATTGCGTGCCGGCTCCCCGCCCATGACATGGACGGAGACCACCTGGCCGGCCGCGTGGGCTTCCTCGGCCGCCGCCCGGATCTCCTCGACCGTGTAATAGAAGGCGCTGTTGTCGGAGACCAGTTTGATGGCTTCGGCGCCATAGTAGATATTCTCCCGGACGGCTTTGCGGACCTCGTCCACGCTGTCGGCATCGATGTATTCGAACAGCCAGAAACGGCCCTGCTCGGGCGTGATGCCATGCGTCTGGCCGCCGAAGGGAGTGATGATCTTGCCTGTAGTCAGAACTGTTGGCCCGGTGAACCAGCCCTTGCGGATGGCATTGCGGATGTCCACCGCAGCGTAGTTAGCGTCATTGCCAACGTCCCGGACGACCGTGAAACCGACCTGGAGAATGTCTTGGGCCGTCCTCAGGCCCCGGAGCGCCCGCATGGCTGAGCTTTCCCTGAGGTATATGGTGTCGAAACCCGAGCTCATGTCAAAATCGAGCGTAATATGGGTATGAGCGTCCATCAGCCCCGGCATTACCCAGGCGCCGGTCAGGTCGATGATTTCGGCACCGGCCGGGATCTTCACTTCGGGCCCGACCTCGGCGATCTTGCCGTCTTTGATCAGGATGATCTGGCCCTTGGCGATGGTTCCCGCGGCCGGGTCGATGAGGTTCCCGGCGCGGATGGCTGTTGTCTGTCCGAAGGCAACAGCGGCTGCAAGCAAGCTGACAATTAAGTAAAGGGATAGGCTTAGACCTTTAGCCAAAAAAAGAGTGTGTTTTTTCATGTTCCCTCCAGGACGAACGATCTTGAAAAGAGGGTATCCCAGGACAAAACGAGTGTCAAATAGAATGGTTATGTGCTATTTAGTGTGGTAACCACGAAGAGCCGGGCACTTGGCATCTTCAACATCCCCTTTCTAAAAGTGAGGTTTTATTGTCCCCCCTTGGAGAAGAAGGTTCTATCATTCCCCCCTTTGGAAAAGGGGGGCGAGGGGGGATTTGATTACCTAAAAATCTCCCCTGACCCCTCTTTGCCAAAGAGGGGGATTAAAAACAAAGGAGCTATTTTTTCAGTTTGAGGCCGAGCTCGTCGAGCTGTTTCTCGCTGACCTCGGAGGGAGAGCCGGTCAGCAGGCAGAGCGCGCTTGTCGTCTTGGGGAAGGGGATGACCTCGCGTATGGACTCCTCTCCGGCCAGGAGCATGACGATGCGGTCGAACCCCATGGCGATTCCGCCGTGCGGCGGCGTTCCGTAAGCGAGCGCTTCCAGGAAATAGCCGAACTTTTCCTCGGTTTCCTTGTCGCTGAGCCCGAGCAGCGAAAAGACCTTTCGCTGGAGCCCGAAGTCGTGGATCCGGATCGAGCCGCCGCCGATCTCGTATCCATTGCAGACGATGTCGTACGCCCTGGCCTTTACCCGGAGCGGGTCGGATTCAAGCAGGGGAATGTCCTCCGCAAGCGGCGAGGTGAACGGATGGTGTACGGAAACGATCTTCTTTTCCTCCTCACTCCATTCGAAGAGGGGGAAATCGGTCACCCACGTGAAGGCGAAATTCTGTCCGGCCTGGGGCGGGATGAGATCTTTGCGGAAGAATCCGAGGACGGCGAGCGCGACTTCGCGGCGGTCGGCGACGAGGAGAACGAGGTCTTCGTCAAGGGCCGTGGCTTTTTCCCAGATCGCGCGGGCCTCGGCCTCCTCAAGCTTCAAGGCCGACTTGAATCCATTCTGTTTCTTCAGCCAGATGATCCCTTTGGCGCCGAGCTCTTTGGCCTTTTCTCCGAGTTTGTCGAGCTGACTCCGGGACAAACCGGCTGCCTGGGGCACCCGCAGACACTTCAGGACCCCCCCCGAGGCCAGGACCTTCCGGAGGACCTCGGGTTGGAACCCGGAGGCTGCCTCGGTAAGGTCCGCGATCTCCGCCTTGATCCGAAGGTCCGGCTTGTCCGTTCCGTACTTGTCCAGGCTCTCCTGATAGGTGAGCCGGGGCAGCGGGGTCTCGACATCTTCTCCGATGAGTTTGAAAACGGCTGAGAGCATGCCGTCGACCAGCGAATAGACATCCTCGCGATCGATAAAGCTCATCTCGATATCGATTTGCGTGAACTCCGGCTGCCGCTCCGAGCGCAGGTCCTCATCCCGGAAACAGCGGACGATCTGAAAATAGCGGTCAAACCCGGAGATCATCAGCGTTTGCTTGAAAGTTTGAGGCGACTGGGGAAGGGCGTAGAAGCGGCCCTTGTGGATGCGGCTCGGCACGAGATAATCCCTGGC
>DAIPLF010000362.1:0-2751 GCA_036769375.1 Candidatus Aminicenantota bacterium
AGGGCGACCATGATCGCCCCGTGGATGAGTATGCCCCCCCTTGTTGTCCAACCGCATTCTTCCCTGGAGGTAGTGTCCGTGTCTAAGAAATTGTCGCTATTGTTGATCGGGTTCTGCGCCTTCTGGCTCGCGCTTGCGTTGGTCTCCTGCCAGGGCAAAAAGACGCCCCGTCCCGACAAGATCCAGCCGCTCGTTCCTATTGCCGTCCGTCCGTTCCCCCTCCAGAACGTCAGGCTCCTCGACGGGCCGTTCAAGCAGGCCATGGACCGGAACACTCGATACCTCCACGACCTCGACTCCGACCGCCTGCTGCATAATTTCCGCCTCACGGCCGGCCTTCCCAGCTCGGCCCAGCCGCTCGGCGGATGGGAGGAGCCCAAGGTTGAGCTCCGCGGCCATTTCGTCGGCCATTTCCTTACGGCCTGCGCCCTGACCTTTGCCGCGACCGGTGAAGAAGCGATCCTCCGGAAAGCGGGCGGCATCGTAACCGAGCTGGCCAAATGCCAGAAAGCCCTCGGTAAATCCGGATACCTCAGCGCCTACCCGGAGGAATTCATCGACCGGGTCATCGAGGGAAAGCGGGTCTGGGCGCCCTGGTACACACTCCACAAGATCATGGCCGGCCTCCTCGACATGCATATCTATTGCGGGAACCGGCAGGCCCTTGATGTCGTCAAGGGGATGGCCTCCTGGGCCAAGCTCCGGACGGACAAGCTGGACGAGGAAGCGATGCAGCGAATGCTCAGGGTGGAGCACGGCGGCATGACTGAGGTCCTGGCCAACCTCTACGCCGTGACCGGCAACCCGGACCATCTGGCCTTGGCCCGGCGGTTCGATCACAAGGCTTTCCTTGAGCCATTGGCCGAGCGGCGCGACGAGCTCAAGGGGCTTCACGTCAATACACAAGTGCCCAAAATCATTGGAGCGGCTCGCGAATACGAGCTGACCGGAGAGAAATCGTACGGGGACATCGCGACCTACTTCTGGGACGAGGTCGTCAACCATCGCTCTTATGTGACTGGCGGCAGCAGCAATTATGAGGGCTGGCGGACCGAACCGGATGTCCTGGCCGCTGAGATGAGCAATGCCAGCCACGAGACCTGCGTGACCTACAACATGCTCAAGCTCACCCGCCAGCTCTTTACCTGGGATCCCGGCCCCAAGTTGGCCGATTACTATGAGCGGGCCCTCCTCAACGGGATCCTGTCAACCCAGGACCCGGCGACAGCGATGGTGATGTACTACATGCCGATGGAGTCGGGCTGGTACAAGACCTTCTGCACGCCCAGTGATTCCTTCTGGTGCTGCACCGGAACGGGCGTCGAGAACCACGCCAAGTATGGCGACAGCATCTATTTCCATAACGACAACACCCTCTACGTCAACCTCTTCATCCCCAGCGAGCTCTATTGGCCGGATAAGGGATTAACCGTACGCCAGGAGACGGCTTTCCCCAAGGAGCAGGGGACAACCCTCGTCCTCAATACTCCGGGCGAGGTGGAGCTCGAACTCCGCTTGCGGGTGCCATATTGGGCGACAAAAGGCATCGCTGTCAAAATCAACGGCGAAGCTCAGGATACTGACACGCAGCCCGGCAGCTATCTGTCGCTCCGCCGCACCTGGCAAAACGGCGATACGATAGCCGTGGAGATGCCGATGTCGCTCCACTTATGGCCTATGCCCGACAACCCCAATCTTGCGGCTGTCCTTTTTGGCCCTGTGGTCTTGGCCGGAGAGCTGCCGACCGAAGACCTCGGCAAAGAAAAAATCTACGGGCCCTATCACTCCGAAGGAAAGCCGGCTGCCGCGCCCGACCTCGTTCCCTCCGGCGACAACCTGGAGGACTGGATCAAGCCGGTCGCCGGCCGGCCGCTGACCTTCGAGACCGTCGGCGCAGGCCGCCCGGACGAGGTCACACTTGTGCCCTTCTATGAGCTCTTCGGCAAACGCTATGCCCTCTATTGGCACCTTTACGGCGAAAAGGACTGGGCCGATGCCGCTGCCAGGCGCAAGGCCCGCGCCGCCGAAGAAGCCGCCCGCAAAAAAGCCATCGAGAAGCGCCTCGTCGACCGGGTGGCAGTCGGCGAGGCCGAGTCGGAAAAGGAACACAACCTCCAAGCGGAGAAGAGCGAGTCCGGGGAGAATAGGGGAGAGCGCTGGCGGCAGGCCGTAGACGGCGGCTGGTTCAGCTATGATCTCAAAGTTATTCCCGGCGTACCCCTGGCGCTTCTCAGCACCTATTGGGGGAGTGATACCGGACGGACCTTTGACATTCTCGTCGACGGGAAAAAGATCGCCACTCAAACAGTCAACGTCAATTTTCCCGGCGATTTCTTTGACGTGGAATACAGGATTCCTCTTGAACTCACCCGAGGTAAAGACAAGGTGACGGTCAGATACGAGGCCCCGCCCGAAGGCCTTGCCGGCGGCCTGTACGACTTGGTGATGCTCAGAGAAAGATGATAAAATAAAGCCCTTTGATCCGCTTGATGAGGAGGCGAAGCTCATGTCAAAGAGAGCCCGGCTGATAGGACTCGCCATCGGCGCAGCGCTGCTCTGGCCGCAGATCTCGTGTAACAAAGGCGGGGGAATGGATTATCCCACCTCCGCCGTCCCCTTAACATCGGTCAAGCTCACCGACGCGTTCTGGGCGCCCCGACTCGAAACGAACCGGACTGTCACGATCCCGTTCGCGCTGGAGCAGAGCGAGTCGACCGGCCGGGTCAAGAACTTTGAGATCGCCGGCGGCAC
>DAIPLF010000363.1:0-2744 GCA_036769375.1 Candidatus Aminicenantota bacterium
GGGATGTCCTCGAGGTTGCAGGTGACCACACCCCGGACCTCGGGGTCGAAAACGACGTTCAATTTGGCGAAGTCGCCGAGGTAGAGGATGACGTCCCGAAGATCGGCATCCTTGAATCTCAGGGTGATGATCTCCCCGGTATACTTGACTTCCCGTTCGGAAAGGACCCTGGGTTCGAATCTCTGCTCCTGTTCCTGGCCGAGAGTCAAGTCCTCAGGTATGGGCGGGGGACTTTCCTGAGCCGTCTTTCCGTTCTTTCCGTTCCTTGCCTTGGCCGGGATGACGGGCGTAGTCGCCTTGACCTCAGCCTTGGGGGCTTCTTCCTTCTTTGGGACTATGACGGCGGGCGGCGGAGGGGATGTTGGCCCCGCCGGAGCCGTTCCGGCGGCCGCCGTCAGGAGGGGATTCCGTTCCTTGAAGAACGAAACGACGATCCCGTCTTTATCCGAGTGGAGGTCATAGTACTTTGGCTCGTTGAGGTCGAAGACCATCCTGGTGATGGAGCGGGGGTCGTTGAGCTGGAATTGGGCGACCCTGACCTTCTTCAGTCCGTACTTATCGACCGCAAGCACGGAAGCAGGCTCTTCATAGACGGCGCCGTAAACGTCGACGACTAAACGAAGGGGCTTCTCCAGAGTGAAGACCTGGGAAACCGTCCCACCGCTGAGTTTGGCCCGAAATTGAACCTGGCCGTCCTTTTCCTCGACGCTCAGCTTGTTCATGAAGACGCTGCTGCCTGAGCTCTGGTCCAGCCGCTGCTGGACGTCTGGTTCCACCTGGAATTCCCCGGGCCCTCTCTGGATCCTGTTCAGCTCGATGACCGTCCGGTTGTCAGAGGACATCACTGTGTAGGGAACAGGTTCCTGGACCTGGATCTGGAGCCGAGCCTGCTCAGGCCCCGTCTTCTCCAGCTGGATCCCCGTGACGACCTGGGCTCCGTCACTCGCGACAGGGGTTTGGGATGCTACGTTGACGTGGTCAAGTTCGAGGACGATCGCATTGGCCGCATAGTAAGTTCGGGCCACCGTCAGCGCTGCATCCGTCTCCAGGACAATCCGGGTGTTCAGCTTTCCCGGCAGAGTTGTGATCTTGTTTATGGTGGCCGCCGAGGAAGAATTGTGCCCGTAGCCCGCGATGATGAGCCCGAGGCTCATTGTGGTGAAGAGCAGCCAAAAAGCTTTCCTTTTCATGTGTTAACGCTCCTCCGGGTTTATTTCTTTGATAGTATCCTTCGGTTTGGTCAGGGGGATGCCCCGCTCGTTGGTCTTACGGAAAATCACCTGGGTCTCGGCGATCGATAGGATGAAACCGTCCGACAGCTTGTCGCCGACCTTGAAGTAGTAGGGGAAACCCTGGGGGCCGCTCAGGACGGCCGTGAACCGGTTCTTGTACTTGACGATCCCGATGAGGTTGACGTCATCGATATAAAGCTGAGGCGTTCCTCCAACGGGCACCTTCTCTTTAAGTTCTTTTCCTCCCAGCAGGTTCTTGAAGGGGTCCCTCCTGCCGGAGGCATCGTAGGTTGGCTGGTCCGTGGGCAGGTCGAGGAGCGTCTCTCGCTCCGGCACCTCCTTCTCCTCCTGGGAGAAAAGGAGGCCGCCTCCTCCGAGGACCAGGCTCAGGCAGATCAGCGCAATGGCCGTGTGTCTCATGTCGCCCTCCTCTTGGGCTGAGGCTTTGCCGCCGCCTCCGGCTGCTCCTCCAGGAACATGTAGGTCTTGGCGGTAAAGGTGGATGAGATGGTCATTTCATCCGTTTGGTTGCTCAGGGCCTTTATGGAGAAGTTTTCGATGTTGAAAATCCGGGCGAACTTGCTCAAACGGTCGAAGAACGAAGCCAGGTTGTGATAGCTTCCGCGGATCTCCATCGAAATCGGCCATTCCGAGTAGAACTCCCGGCTGATCTCGCCCCGGGGAGTGAAGCGGACGAGGTCGAGGCGGGAATCGAAAGCCATCTGCTGGACCCGCCGGAGGATGACATCGGTCTCCTTCCTCAGCGGGATGATCGTTTCCAGCTCCTTCAAGGTCTGAGTGAGGGAAGCCAGCTCGGCCTCGATCTTGTCGAGTTGTTTTTTCTTGTCCTGGAGTCCCTGGACCTCAGTCTCCACTTTCTGCCTTTCCGCTTTGATCCGGTTGAGTTCGGCCTGCTGAGGCTTAAAGTACAAGAGATAGGCGGCTCCGAGGATGATGACCGCAAGGATGATGTAGGCTACGAAGGGCATTTTTTTCATGGTGATCACCCTTTCTTGACCTTCGCCTTAGGGGCCGGCTTCTGTGGAGGGGGCGCTGCGCCTTCTGGCAGGACGTAGCTCATGGTTAACGAGAACTCAAGGTACTGAGCGCTCCGCCCCGTTTTCTGGGTCGAAGAGATGAGGTTGACGTCGGCTAAATGGGGACTGTTCTCCAGGTTGTAGATGTAGTCGGCGATGAGGTTGTTGGAGAGGGCGTTGCCCTTGATCTGAATCATCTGGCCCTGGGAAGAGAGGTCGGTCAGCCAGACCCACTCCGGGAGCTTGCCGCTGAGCTCGTCCAGGATGACGACGGCGCTGTCCTTCTGGGCCCGCAGCTGTCTGATCAGGCTGATCTTGCGCTCGTAGACAGCCTTTTGCTTCTCCAGTTCGCCCAGCTTGGCGATGACGTACTCAAGCTTTTTCTTCTCGGCTTGGGCGGTCTGGAGCCGGTCCCTTTCCTGGCTGATCATCCTTTTCTGGAGGAAGAAGGCCGCGCCCAGGAGAGCAATGAGGA
>DAIPLF010000364.1:0-2742 GCA_036769375.1 Candidatus Aminicenantota bacterium
AACATCCAGCGCCAGTTGGAGGGCCCGACCCCGGCAAAAACCCAGTTGACGAAGTAGGCGAGAAGGATACCGGTGACGATGGCCATCTGGTTGACCGAGACGAGCGCCCCCCTGATCCGGGCAGGTGAAACCTCGGCGATGTAAAGCGGCGCTAGGATAGAGGCCGAGCCGATGCCCAGCCCCCCGATGAACCGGAAGACGACGAACTGGAAGATGTTCTGGGGGAAGGCGCAGCCGAGCGCAGAGATAAAGAACAACACGGCCGAAACAAGCATGAAGCGCTTCCGGCCGATCCGGTCGCTGATCGACCCGGCCAGCCCGGCCCCGAACATGCAGCCGATGAGGACAACGCTCACGGCCCAGCCTTCCTGAAGCGAGGTCAGAGCGAACTGGTCCTTGAGGTAGCGAGTAGCGCCGGCGACGATCGCCGTGTCGAAACCGAAAAGGAGGCCTCCGATAGCGGCGATCACGGTCACGAAGATGACGTAGGCCTGTTTGCTTTTCATCTTGGCCTCATCCAGGAGCCCAATAGGACCTCTCATTCTAACAAAGACCGGACTCCAATTTAAATAGAGTCTTGAGGCTTTATTAACAGCGAGAATTATGGCTAAATAGAGCCCAAGAAGGAGATGTCATAATGAAGGACAGTCAGAGGGGCCCTGCTGCGATCTTGGCCATCATGGTTATCTTCCTTTCCTGTGCTCCATCGATCTTGGCCGATACTCCTGAGTTCCCCACGATCCTGTACGGCGCGTCGTACTACCACGAATACATGCCCTATGAAAGGCTCGAAAAAGACGTCGAGCTCATGGAGAAAGCGGGCCTCACGTTCGCTAGAGTGGGGGAGTCCACTTGGGGAGTCCTGGAGCCGCGGGACGGAGAATTCGATTTCGCCTGGCTGGAAAGGGTGATCGACCGCCTCCATAAAGCCGGCATCAAGGTTATGCTCGGTACACCGACCTATTCGATTCCCGCCTGGCTCTTCAAAAAGCATCCCGAGATCCAGGTTAAACAGCTCAACCAGCCCCGATACACTTACGGCCTGCGTCAGATGACCGACCTAACCCATCCTACCTATAGGTTCTACGCGGAGCGGATCATCCGCAAGCTGATCGGACATTTCAAGGACCATCCGGCCATAATCGGCTATCAGCTCGACAACGAGACCCACTCCTCGGGCACGGCTGACGCCCACGTCCAAGCGCTTTTTCGGGACCACGTGAAAACCAAGTTCAAGACAGCGGCCGAGCTCAACAAGGCCTGGGGGCTGAACTACTGGGGCCAGAACATCGGCGATTTTGATGAACTCCCGCCCCGGGAGGGCATCCTCAACTCGGGCTATAAACTGGAATGGGAAAGGTTCCAGCAGAATATCATCTCCGGCTTCCTGGCCTGGCAGGCGGGGATCGTCAGGGAGATCAAGCGGCCCGACCAGTTTATCTCCCACGATTTTGTCGGCGGATTCCCGTCCGATGTGGATCAATATGAAACCGCGAAAGCGTTGGATATCCCGGCGGTGAATATCTATATGGGACTCCAGGACGAGATGGATGGGGAGTATATTGCCACCTGCGGAGATATCAACCGGTCGCTCAAGCCGGGAAACTACCTGGTGACTGAAACGACGGCCCAGACAACCGGCTGGGACTCCAAGTCCCAACTTCCCCCTTATCCCGGGCAGCTTAGGCTGGCCGTCTATGCCAATGTTGCTTCCGGCGCCAACCTTGTTGCCTATTGGCATTGGCATTCTCTTCACTACGGTCAGGAAACCTACTGGAAAGGTGTCCTGTCGCACGACCTTGAGCCGGGGAGGGTCTACGGCGAGGTCTCACAGATCGCCCAGGAGCTGAAAAAGGTCGGGCCGGACCTGGCCAACCTCAAGAAGAAGAACCGGGTGGCCATCCTTTACAGCCTGGACTCCCGGCACGGGCTGAATTTCATGCCTTTTGACGACAATATAGACTACATCACAGTCCTAAATCAGTTAACCAGGACACTCTACAACCTCCATGTTGAGGTTGATTTCGTCTTCCCTCAGAGCCAAAACCTGGCCGATTACGAGCTTATCCTTGTGCCGCCGCTCTATGTCGCGAGCGACGAGCTTCTGGACCGGCTGAGCGCCTATGTCCGGGAGGGCGGCCATCTGCTCGTCTGCTTTAAGAGCGGTTTCTGCAACGAGAATTCGACGGTGAGATGGACGATGGCCCCTGGACCTCTCCGGGAGGCTGCAGGTTTTCACTATCAGGAATTCTCCAACCTCCGTTTGCCTCTTCGGCTCAAAGGCGATCCCTATGGAGTGGGGGAGGGAAACAAGGTCTCGGTCTGGGCGGAGTACCTGATCCCGGAGACCGCAAAGGCCTTAGCCTATTATGAACATCCGTTTTTTAGCCAATATCCGGCGATTACACTGAATTCATACGGGAACGGAACCGTGACCTACGAGGGGACCTATCTTTCGGACAAACTCCAGGAGATGGTCGTCCTGGAAACACTCAAGATCTCCGGCGTAGCGATGACGGATGCGGGGCTCCCGGCCGTCGTCAAGGCAAAACACGCCATCCTTCAGGATGGGAAGGCGGTTCATTTCTATTTCAATTTTTCAGGAGAGCGGCAAATATTCCCCTATGCTTACGGGGACGGGACAGATATTCTTTCCGGAGAGCCGGCGCCCCAATCCCGGAAGATAGTTCTCGGGGCATGGGATGTGGCGATCATCAAAGAGAGATAGAGTCTATTTGTCTT
>DAIPLF010000365.1:0-2730 GCA_036769375.1 Candidatus Aminicenantota bacterium
GTCATCGCGGTGAGCCGGGTGGCGAACGCCTGCAAAGACCGCGGCTGGGTTTAAAGGGAATCGAGACGGCCTAGCCGCCCGATATACCGGCGTGCCGCTTTTCCGGCGAGAGGCCGCGGAAGCGGCAGAAGGATGGTTCGCTGTCATGAATGACCGGGAATCTTCCAAGTCCGCAACGGCGCTCTTTTCAACGCTCCATGAACGGGCCAAGGAGCTGAGCTGCCTCTATGAAATTGAAGAAATCCTGAGCAATTTCCACCTGTCCCTGGAGGAGATTTTCCGCCGGGTGATCAAAATCATACCACCAGGCTGGCAATTCCCCGAACTTTGCCAGGCGCGGATCACCTATGGCTCGGAAGCCTACGCCTCCCCCGATTTCGAAGAAACTCCGCACGTCCAAAGCGCTGATATTCGAGTCCACGACACGGTTCTGGGCCGGATCTTTGTTTCCTACAAAAAGCCCACACCCGAGGCCGACAGCGGCCCTTTTCTCAAGGGGGAGGTCAAGCTGATCCAGACGATCGGCGAGCGCTTGGGCCATTTCATCCTTCATCAGAGGCTGCGGCAGATGTATGAGGAGATGAGCGAGGAGCGCCACGCCCTGGCCGATGTCAAGGAAAGCTGGCGGATCGCTCTGGACCTCCTCCGCAACACCGATCAGACTCTTTTTCTCCGCATCTCCCGCCAGATGATCAACTATTTGGGATGGCGCGGTGTGCCCGAAGCGAGGGCTCTGATCCAGCGGCATGGGGAAGGTCGGGACGGGGAAGGCTTATTCGGGGAGGCCAACAGGCCTCAGGAAAAAGAATCCCTTGACCGGCTCTTCCGGCTGAGCGAGGAGACTTTTAAGATTGCTTCCTCCAACCTGACTGATGAAGAAATCCTTGGTCGGATCCAAAAGTGGATCAACGAAGACCGGTCCGGCTCGGCCGTGAAAACCCTGGAAAATGTCTATGCTTCCCTCAGCGAAGTCCTCGACTCTATGCGGCGCTACAAACAGCTGATGCCCGAAGGGGTGCAGCTTCCCAGGTCCAGGGCCGACAGCGTCCGGGTGGCCTTGATCCGCCGCTTCTTAACCGAGCAGCTGGAATATATCAATATCGCCAAGAAGTATGTGGATCTTGAGGACTTCTTCGATTTGAGCGGGCGGCTCGTCTTTTTGCCCGACAGCCACGGCAAATTGGGAGGCAAGAGCGCCGGGCTCTTTATCGCCAGCCGGGTGCTCAAACAGGCGATGCGGCGGGTCAAGGCTATCGGAACAGTGAAGAAACCCAAGACCTGGTATCTGACTTCAGATGGCATGATGGCCTTCGTCCGGTACAACAACCTCGAGGAGGTCATCGAACAGAAATATAAGGACCTCGCGACGATCCGTCAGGAGTATCCCCATATCGTCCAGGTCTTCAAGAACTGCACCTTCCCTCCGGAAATCGTCAAAGGATTGTCCGTGGCGCTGGATGACTTTGGCGAAGTGCCCCTCATTGTCAGGAGCTCGAGCCTTCTCGAAGATCGTCTGGGAACGGCCTTCGCCGGAAAATACAAGAGCCTCTTCCTGGCGAATCGAGGCGACAAGCAGAAGCGTCTTGAGGCTCTGCTCGAGGCGATAACCGAAGTCTATGCGTCCATCTTCAGTCCCGACCCCATACAGTACCGGGCCGAGCGGGGCCTGCTCGACTTCAACGAAGAAATGGGAGTCATGATCCAGGCGGTCGTAGGCAAGCAGGTCGGCAAGTATTTCTTCCCCGCGTTCGCCGGAGTCGCCTTCTCCCGGAACGAGTTCCGCTGGTCCTCCCGGATCAGACGGGAGGACGGGCTGATTCGCCTGGTCCCCGGGCTGGGCACCAGAGCCGTGGACCGGTTGAGTGACGATTACCCAATCCTCGTGGCTCCGGGCCAGCCGAACCTCCGGGTCAATGTCTCCCTGGACGAAGTGGTCCGCTATTCCCCGAGGAAGATTGACGTTATCGATCTCGAGGAGCACGTTTTTGCCACGAAGGACCTCAAGGAGATCCTAACCGAAATCGGGCCGGACTATCCCGCCCTGAGCAAGCTGATTTCCATCTACAGGGATGGCATGCTGCAGCCGCCCATGGGGTTCCTCACGGACTTCGCCAAGAGCGAGGTCGTCATGACCTTTGACGGTTTAATTTCACAGACCCCTTTCATGAGCCAGGTCGAGGCCATCCTGAAGACCCTGGAGTCGGCGCTCGGAGTTCCCGTCGATGTCGAATTTGCCAGCGACGGGACCGATTTTTTCCTTCTCCAATGCCGTCCCCAAAGCCACTCCGCCGAAGAATCGGCCATGGAGATCCCGCCCGACTTGCCTGAGAGCTCCATCCTCTTCACCGCCAAGAAATATGTCCCCAACGGCCGGGTGACCGACATCACCCATATCGTTTACGTCGAGCCGGACGAGTACGGCGAAATCGCCGATCTGTCGGGCCTGGTCGCGGTCGGAGAGGCCGTCGGAAAACTGAACCAGCTTCTGCCCCGGCGCAAGTTCATACTCATGGGGCCGGGCCGATGGGGAAGCCGCGGCGATATCAAGCTTGGGGTGCGCGTCACCTACTCGGATATCAACAACGCCGCCATGATCATCGAGGTGGCCCGCAAGAAGGGCAACTATGTTCCCGACGTGTCTTTCGGGACCCATTTTTTCCAGGACCTCGTGGAGTCCGGCATCCGCTATCTGCCGCTCTATCCCGACGACCCGGGCGTGAAATTCAATGA
>DAIPLF010000366.1:0-2723 GCA_036769375.1 Candidatus Aminicenantota bacterium
ACGTAGGCGAGGAAATTCTTGACCGTGCCGGGAGCTTTATCCGGGTAGAGTTCAAGGGTGATATCCCCCTTGCTGGTTTTCAGCAGGACCTGCGGGTTGGCTCCGGCGGCATCGCTGATGCCGAAGAAGGCGAGAAAAGAACAGGCGAAAAGGGCAGTGATCAAAACTCTGGACATCGGTGCCTCCAATTCGTTTTATGGCGCGAGAGGGAAAAATAGCAGAAACCGGCGCCCAAATCAATCAGGAAATTGATTCCGCTTCTCTCTCATGATACATTTCGACGTCTCTATGATCAGCCGAGTCGGAGGAGGCGAACACGATGAAAAAAACATCCTCTTTGATCCTGAGACTGGCCGTCCTCAGCCTGGCGTTCTCTGGTTTAAGCTCCCTGCCTGCGCAGGATCAGCCTGCCCGGAGCCCGGAAGAAGAACTTCTGTCCGGGCTTCACTCGATCTCCAGCCAGACGCTCTATGATTATGTCCAGGAGCTGGTCTCGGAAAAGTATGGCGGGCGCCTGACGGGGACAGCGGAATACTCCGCCTGTGCCAATTGGGTGGCCTCTCTTCTAGACAAGTGGGGAGTCCGCCCGGCAGGGGATGGAGGTACGTATTTTCAGGAGTTTCCCAATCCCTACACTCTTGTCTTTCCTGGCTGTGAGGTCTATCTGCGTTTCCCCGTCAAGGGCGATGAGATCAGGAAAACCTATCTTTACGAGGACGAGTTCATCCCGGGCGGGACTTCGGGACACGGCGAGGTGACGGCGGAGGTTGTCTACGTCGGCTATGGAGTGACCGCCCCCGAGCTGGGCTATGACGACTACGCCGGAGTCGATGTCAGAGGAAAGATCATCCTGATGGAGCGGGAGGTGCCGGTTTCTCCCGGCGACAACCCCGAACTGTTCAAGAAATGGCGAGCCTACTCCTTCCATCAATACAAGCTGGAGACCGCCGTTGCCCACGGTGCCAAAGGGATGCTTTACAATTACGGCCCGATCGGCAATCCGAACAACTCTTTCCGGGAGGGCTTTATCTACAGCCATGTCGGAGACGCCGTCGTCGCCGATATCTTTGCGGGAACAGGACGGGACCATAAAGCTGTCGTGGAGAAGATCGAGAAGATGCTGAAGCCGCAATCATTCCCCACAGGCAAGGTCTTCACCATCAAAAACAACACGGCCCACCATCCGGAGGGTATCGGGATCAACGTCATCGGGCTCATGGAAGGCGGAGACCCGGTGCTCAAGGATGAGCTCATCATCTTGGGCGGACACCTCGACCATCTCGGCCGCATGTGGGAGCTCATGCCAGGGGCGAACGATAACGCTGCGGCCGTGGCTGTCATTCTGGGTGTCGCCGAGGCCATGTCCAGGTGTTCACTGAAACCCCGGCGCTCGGTCATGTTCCAGTTCTTCGGGGCGGAAGAGCAGGGGGTCGCAGGTTCCGACTATTATCTCAGCCATCCCGTTTTCCCGCTCGAAAAGACCGTTGCCTTTATCAACATGGAAGCTCCCGGGATCGGGGATAAGGTCAGTGTCATGGCGGGCCAAAACTTCCCCGGTTTCTACGCATTTCTGGAGACGGCGGCCCGTCGCTATATCCACCGGCCGATCGAGGCATCCCTCTTCGCCAACATCGCCCGGCCAAGGCAGGATACGGCCCGCTTCCTCTGGAAGGGTGTGCCCAGCGTCACGGTGGGCGCCGAGGAGACGGTGCCGGTCAAACGTCCGTCTTCCTATCACAACACGCGCGACAACCTCGACGCGATCACGCCGGAGATCATGGAAGATATCGCCCAGCTCCTTTTCGCGGCCATCATGGACATGAGCGACGAGGCGGAGCTCGATTTCCGGAAACAAGAGAAATGAAATTCCACATGCCGACGGCCATCATCTTTGCGCAGGGGGCGATCTCCGGGCTGGGCGAGATAGCTCATGGCCAACTCCACTCGTCCCGTCCTCTTGTGATCACCGACAGAGGGATTATTGGATCCGGGATTGCCGAGAAGGCAATGTCCCAGCTCGCGGGGGCGCCCGTCTTCGATGAAGTCGAGCCGAATCCCAGGCACACAACGGTCGACAGGGGAGGGGAGATTGCCCGGAAATACAAGCCCGACCTCATCATCGGACTCGGCGGTGGCAGCGTCCTGGATGCCGCTAAGGCCATCTCCCTCTTGGTCACGAATCCCGGCCGGATCGAAGAATTTGAGGGCCGCGAAAAATATCGCCTGCCGCCCATTCCTGTCCTGGCTGTTCCCACGACCTGCGGGACCGGGAGCGAAGTCACCTGGGTTTCCGTTATCACCCACACAGGGCGAAAATTCAAAATGAGCATCAAGGGCCCCCGGCTGTACCCGGTCGTGGCGCTCGTCGACCCCGACCTCCTCGTGACGCTCCCCCGTCGCCTGATCGCTTCGACGGGGCTCGATGCTCTCACCCACGCCATCGAAGCTTTCACCGCCAAACCGGCGACAGCGTTCACTGATGCTCTCGCGCTGGAAGCCCTGCGCCTTATTTTCCGTTACCTCCCCGAGGCTTATCAAGATATCCAAAAAAATTCCGCGGCGAGGGAAAAGCTGATGTTGGGCAGCCTCCTTGCCGGGATGGCCTTTGGGAACAGCGACGTCGGGGCTGTCCACTGCCTTGCCGAGTCAGTCGGGTCGCTGTACGATACGCCGCACGGCGTCGCCAATGCTGTCTTCCTGCCAGCTGTCATGGAGTTCAACCT
>DAIPLF010000041.1:0-9864 GCA_036769375.1 Candidatus Aminicenantota bacterium
GCGCCGCCACCCACTCACCCTACCTGGTTATGATAATCAGGGTAGGAATGTCTGACAGGGCTTGTCCTTTGGACGGCCATCGTGTATCCTAAGGGCTTCGCGATGAGCACGAAAGGACAGCTTCTTAAGCCAGTGCTTGCCTGCCTCCTCTTGGCGGGCTTTCTTGCACCGGCGTCGGCCAAGAAGAACATCGTTATCTCCCTGGAAAGAAAAGAGATCCGGGACATGGATCCCTCCGGTCTCATCCTCGCCTTTGTTCTTGAGATCGCCAACTCCTCCCGTTCGACCTATTCCTTGATCGAGTATGACTACCGGGTTGTCGTCGAGGGAACGGATTATTTCGCCCTGAGGACGGGGCTGGATGCGCCGATCCCCGTCGAAAATGATAAGTCCACCCGCATCTCGCTGCCGATCAAGGTCACCTACGTGGACCTCATGGATAGGGTGCCGGTGGTCGCCGACATTCCCAAGGCCTCCTGCTATGTGACCGGCCTGATGATATTCGCCGACAGCCGGGGGCGGCAGGAGAAGATCCCCTTTGCCTTTTCCGGTGACTTCCCTGTTTTCAAAAAGCTGGAGGTCGAGGTCAAGCCCCTCGATGTGAAGACGCTGACCATCGGGGGCGCGGAGTTCACCCTTACCTTCGCCATCCGGAACAGGAATTCTTTTGAGCTCGTGCTGGGAAATCTCACCTACAAGCTTGAGGCCGAGGGGAGGACGATCTCCGAGGGCCTTATCCCCGGCGCCAGGAAAATTGAAAGCCAGGGAGAGGCCAGCTTCAGTCAGCCGCTGATGCTGGACTTCTTCGAGGTCGGACGGGAGGTCTTCGATATTCTCCAAAAGCCTTCAGTCCCCTTTCTTTTCAGCGGTGGTTTCCAATTCGATTCCGTATGGGGCGAGTTCAAGGTGGATTTCGCTGAGAAAGGCGACCTCCCCATCGTCCGGGCCCAATGAACCCGTTTTTGTTCAACCCGGATTTCTTGCCGCTCAGAACCAGTAATTGACCCCGAGTGAGATCTCGTATCCGCCGAGGTCGAAGTTTTCAAAGTCCTGGAAGGCCTCACCCAGATTGCCTTTGCCGTAGCTGTACTTGAACTCGGCCTCGATAGCCAGCTGGCGGGCGACAGGGATCATCAGCCCGGCGAAACCCTGGAAGCCGACGGAGAAGCGGCTCTCGGCCCGGGCCTGAGTCTGGTAAATGCCGTAGATCGTGACATCACCCAGGTCCGGGTCTTCATAAAACCACTCGTCCGTGAAATCGACCATATCGCCGAGAAGCTTGACGGTCCAAATATTAAGTGAGATCCCGCCGCCGATATAAGGGATGAAGCCGGAGCGCCGGCCGAACGGCGCCAGCTTCAGAGACAGCTGGATAGGCGTGTTGGAAACGCTGAAGTTGTGGTCGATGGAGTAGCCGCCCGTATAGTCAGCCGCGGGAAAAGCGAATTCCCCTTCTGTAAAAGAAAAGCCGACATAGTCCCTGTAGTATCCGAGCTCGGTCTGGCTGTAGCTGTCAACGCCGATCATAACGCTGAGCTCCCTGGTCAGGAAGTGCTCGTAGTGGATCCCCAAGGTGGTCGTTTGGAAATCCGATTTCTGGAAAGACATGTTCTCAAACTCGATGGCCCAGAGATCGCTTTGGGCCCGGGGAATGATATAGCCAAGACGGAACGAAATCGCCCCCGACCTGCCCAGAGTGGGAAGCAAGAGGATCAGGATGGCAACGAGGCCGATTGTTTTTTTCATCTTCTTTCTCCTCCGCCCCAATATTAAGCAAAAACCATGCCAAATAGACCCAGCCACAGCATCAGGTCAGGCCTGATCCCGGCTGTGCCCAAAAGGGGTCAGTTGTCACCTATTTCGCGGCTTTCCTCAGCCGGACGGAGTATATATCCCAGGCGAAAAGCGTTGTCAAGAAAGGCTCGGGGGTATGCGCTCGAGGGCCCGCGAATTTCCCCCAGCGAGGGAAATTCGCTTATTTCCTCGGCTCGCTCTCCTCTTCGAGGAACCCTGCCCGCTTGCCTCCGGATGACCCTCTCCGCGCATACCCCCTCGCCTTGGGCAAAAACGTGATAACCGTGCCCGCTCGCTCCTCATACGGGTTTCTCCTGCCACTGCCCCTCGCCCAGGTGAACAAGGACTGATCTATTCACCTCCGGATGACCCTCTCCGCGCATACCCCCTCGCCTTGGCAATGAAGAAGGAACCGTGCGCGCTGCGTTGACTTTTCTCTGCACTCCATCTAGCATCTGGCTGAAGTTAGGGAGACCGCGTCCAGATATTAAATGAAGACAAGAGTCCTGAAAATCGACCCTGACGCTGTCCGGCCCGGCGCGATCCGAGAGATCGCCCGGATCCTGGCCGCAGACGGAGTCATCGTCTACCCTACGGACACCTTTTATGGTCTGGGCGCGAATTGTCTGTCCCAGCCGGCCCTGCGGAGGATATTCGAGATCAAGAAACGGCCGGGCTCAAAAGGCCTGCCCGTCCTCATCTCCGACGTGGAGACGGCCGAACGATTGGCTTCCGGGCTTCCCCCGGTTTTTGCGGTGCTGACCACCCGATTTTGGCCGGGTCCGCTGACCGTGGTCTTGAGGGCTGCTTCCAACCTGCCTCCCGAGCTGGTCGGGCCGGACCGGACCATCGGCCTCCGGCTTCCGGCGGTTCCCTGGCTCCGGGCGCTGATCCGGTCTACCGGCGTGCCCCTTGTGACGACGAGCGCCAATATCTCGGGTCAAGGGGAGATCGGGTCGGCGGGGGGAGTGAAACGCATTTTCGAGGGAAAAGTTGACCTTATCGTGGATGGGGGACGGACCCGCGGCGGCAAGCCCTCGACCGTCATCGACCTTACGGGTGAGCAGCCGGTCCTGGTCCGCGAGGGTTTGATCGCTAAAAACGTGCTGGCAAGCTTCTTCTAATCCAAGTTGACAGCGAAGAACCCGTCACTATCTGTCTCACCGCTGAGCAGGAAACAGGGAAGCGGTTAGAATTCCCCTCCATTCGGTACGGGTCAGAGAGAGTGAGGGCGGGCGATCGCCGCCCCCGCTCAATATAAGGCCGCTTTTATAAAATGAAGCCGTCTGACAGCGTCTTCATAAAGGCCACGATGGCCGCTTCTTCCTCCAGCGTCAGACCGAGATTGCCCAGCTCATCAGTGTTAACAGTCTCAGGGACTTCAGCCGGTGGCCAGGATTCGACATCACGGGTGTTATAGAAATGGACGGTCTCCTCCAACGACTTGAAGTAGCCGTTGTGCCCGAAGATCTTGATGAATCCCGGATATGGCCGCAGGTCGACATTCCGCAGCGTCGGGACTTTGTGTTTCCCCAATTCCGCCACATAGACCTCGGGCGCGAAGCCGGCATTTTTCAGGAACCCTCCCAATCCCCAGTCCACCCAATTCATTCCATCCGGGTTCCAGCGGCGGGGCATGGTGTAAAACGGATTGGCAGGATTTTTCGGGATTCCCAAATTGTCATAAGTGAAGTCGGTAAACAGGGGAGGTAGGCCGCCTTCCCTCGGCTCACTGAGATGGCACAGGGCGCACTTCCCCTTCTCCTCATTGTTGAAAAGCTCGAGCCCCCAGGCTTCCTGTTCGGTTAGTGTGGCCTCTCCCTTGAGATAGTAATCGTATTTCGAAGTGAAGGGGTTCACTTCAGCGCTTCTCTCGTAGGCCGCGATCGAGCGGGCGATTCTTTCATACGTTCCGGCCACATCCTTTTTCCAATCAAAGGACCCTGGCCCCCAGACCTGTTCAAACAACTCGGTGTATTTGGATTTTCTTACTCTCAGGATGACATGCCGGGGATTCGGGTTGTTCTGTTCCAGTGGATTCAAGAAAGGCCCCTGGGCTTGCTCGGCCAGAGGATCGCCGAGTGTCCATCCCGTCGCCCGGCCGTCCCAGAACATACCGCCTATCCAGACCCCTTCCTCCTCATCATAATAAAGCACGGGGCTATCCCCGCCATATGCTGATGTCGGCGGCTTTCGATTTCCAAAGCGAGTATGCACCGCGCCCGGATAGACAGCAGTCGTCGCATTGATGTTTGAATCCGGGCCGGTAAAACCGACTTCGGGCCCATGACAGGCCGCGCACGCCTGTCCGGGAGGATTGGATAGATTGGTGTCAAAAAAAAGGAGCTTTCCCAGTTCCTCGATAGGCGCCAGCCCTCCGTTTTTTTGCCTGTCAGCCGTTCCCACAAAAAGGGCAGAAGATAAAAATACCAAAGCGAGCACGGCAATCTTTACAGCCTTCATATTTCCCTCCTTCTCAAGCATTTCCGGTTCTCCATGTTTTTAGATGGTCGTCCAGAATCAATGCGATGCCGATCGTGAATCCACATCACCTCCTTTCAGTCAGGAGGCGGGTCACTTGGCGAGAAATGGCACAGACTCTTTCTTTAAGCAAAGTGCGGAGACTCAAACCTTGGCCCTTCCTCCAAGGACACTGTCTTTTTTATTCGGGTATTTGTCAAGCGTCTTAGCACAATAACTGGATAGCCTTCAACCGGCAGCTTTCCGCTCGCCGGAAAGAAGCCGGCCGGGCGAGAGCTTGACTTCAGCCTGAGTCACAATAGAATAGAGGCGGCTTTCTAGGCTCAACTGCGGGAGTTCTCCCTGGAGGTGAACGAAATGCCGAAGGTGAACCTGTTCGCCGATAGTCTTCGGGTCGTGCACACCGGGAATCCGGAGGATATCGACAAAAAGTATATCAAGCGAAAAAGCAGCTACATCCTGAAGGTGGGCGTGTATTCGCCCGGATACAATAGCAACAAGAATGTGGAGGGGGCGATCTCCTTCCTGGATTTCGCCAAAGGAAGCGTGGATTTCAATTCCTCTTTCGGCCTCGAGGATATTCATCTCCTAACCTGCAGCTTCGGGAAAAGGGTGGAGCTGACGGCGGAAATCTACTACGTGGAATATGAAGACTTCCTTGCCGCGGTCTTGAGGAGCGTAGCCGAACAGCTGGCGGGGAAATTCATCGCCTACGTAAAGAAGCTCGACCTCAAGAGGATCGCCGCCATCCCCGCGGAAATCCTGCCCGTATTTATCGAGGTGATCGAGAAGGGAGTGGAGAGAAAATCCAGCATGTACGAGATCGGCTCGGGCAAGCTGACGCGCCTGGATATGGGGACCCATGAAATCGACCTGTCCGTCAAAAAAGAAGTGCGCAGGACTCTGGTTTTCTGGAGGCCGGGAAGAGACGACTATGCCCGCGAGGAAGTCGTTGTGGTGCCTCGCGGCTCGAACGGAAACCTGAGACTGCTCGTGGAAACCGTCTAGGTTTTCGTTCCTCTTGGGCCGCTATTTGACCTTGGCGCCGGCGGCGACGTCGCGGTCGAAGAAGGGGATGATCGCTTTACCGCCGGTCTCGGCCGCCAGGAGCATGGCCTGCGATTCGATCCCGCGGATGACGGCCGGTTTCAGGTTGACGATGACGACGAGCTTCTTCCCGACCATCTCTTCTGGCGTGTAGACATCGCCGACACCAGCCACCATCGTCCTTTTCTCCGTCCCCAGGTTGACCTCGAGCTGGAGAAGCTTGTCCGTTCCCGGCACTCGCTCCGCTTTGAGGATCTCACCCACCCGAAGGTCCATTCTCTTGAATTCATCGAAAGTGATGATGTCCATCTTCTCCTCCTTCTTTTCCGGGGCCCGCATTGCGGGCGGCGGCGGGACCTCCTCCTGGAGGAAGTCCTTGAGCGCGACTCTGGGGAAGAGCGGCGAGGGCCGCTGGATCTTTGTCCCCGTCTTCAGGCCGTCGAAGCTGAAGTCCTCATAGAGGACTTGCGACGGGGCCCCGGTCTCTCCCAACAAGCCCCAGATCTTCTGGGCGGACTCGGGCATCACAGGGCAAATGAGATAGCTGATTCCCCGGATGGCCGCCGCCGTCTGGTAGAGGATCCGGGCCAGCCTCTCCTTTTTCGTTTCATCCTGGGCCAGCTTCCACGGCACATTGTCCGCCAGGTACTTGTTGACCGCGTTGATATACGCCCAGATCTCTTCCAGGGCCTTGCTCAAGGCGTAATCTCCATATAGTTCCGCTACCCGTCCCTTGAGCGCTTCGAAGCTTTCCCTTATGGCTCTGTCCTTCCCTTCTTCCTCGCCGCCCGCCAGGACGACGCCCTTCTCGTAGCCCAGGATCATGGTCAGTGTCCTGTGGACCAGGTTGCCTAAGTCGTTGGCCAGGTCCGAGTTGACGCGGTGGAGGAAGCCCTCGTGAGAGAAGTTGCCGTCGACTCCGATGGGGATCTCCCGGAGCAAAAAGTAGCGCAAGGGGTCGGCGCCGAATGTCTTCAGGATGATCTGGGGGTCGAGGACGTTGCCCTTGGATTTCGACATCTTGGCTTCATCCTTGAGCCACCAGCCGTGGCCGAAGACCGTTAGGGGAAGGGCGAACCCGGCGGCCATCAGGAAGGCGGGCCAGAAGATGGCGTGGAAACGCAGGATATCCTTGCCGATCAAGTGGACATCCGCCGGCCAGAACCGCTCAAACTTCTCCATATCCCAGTCATACCCGGCGCCGGTCAGATAGTTGTGGAGCGCGTCGAACCAGACGTAAATTGTGTGCTTGGGGTCGTCCGGGACGGGGATGCCCCACCTGACCGTCGTCCGCGTGATGCTCAGATCTCTAAGCCCCTGGCGGACAAAGCTCACCACCTCGTTCATCCGGCCGGGCGGCCGGACGAATTGGGGGTTCTTGGCATAGAATTGGAGGAGCGGCTCCTGGTAGGCGGAGAGACGGAAAAAGTAGCACTCCTCCGAGACGAGCACGGCCCGCTTGCCGCAGTCCGGGCAGATCTTATCGCCCTCGGGCTGGAGGGGGACATCCTCGGCTAGGAAGTTCTCGTCCGATACGCAGTACCAGCCCTGGTAGGTTCCCTTGTAAATATCACCTTTTTCTTTCAGCCGGGAGAAGATCTTCTGCACGCCCTTCTCGTGGAAGGGCTCGATCGTCCGGATGAAAAAATCGTTGGAGATGTGGAGGGCCTGCCAGAGGTCTTTGATCCGGCCGACCACCGTGTTCGCCAGGGCGAGCGGCGTCAGCCCTTTTTCCGCCGCCGCCTTCTCGATCTTCTGGCCGTGTTCATCCGTCCCCGTGAGAAAGAAGACATCCTTCCCCTGCAGCCGGTTGAAGCGGGCCAAGGCGTCGGCGATGATCGTCGTATAGGCGTGCCCGATATGGGGGATATCGTTCACATAGTAGATGGGAGTCGATATGTAGAAAGTCTTTTTAGACATCTTTGACACTGGTCGCTCCTCCTCGGATGAGCATCATGGCCTCGGCGCGGGTGGCGCTGTTGGTGCGGAAGGAGCCCCGGACCGCCGAGGTTATGGTCACCGATTTGGGCTTCTTGGCACCGCGCATCGACATGCACATGTGCTCGGCCTCGATGACGACCATGACGCCCAGCGGCTGGAGATGCTCGTTGAGGATGTCGGCCACCTGCTTGGTCAACCGCTCCTGGACCTGCAGGCGCCGGGAAAAGATATCCACCACCCGGGCGATCTTACTCAACCCCACGATGCGTCCGGCCTTGGGGATATAGGCGACGTGGGCGACCCCGGCAAAGGGAAGAAGATGGTGCTCGCACATGGAATAGAGGGGGATATTCTTGATGATGACCATTTCATCGTGTTTCTCCTCATGGATGGTGCGGAGGTGCTTGGCCGGGTCTTCGCTCGACCCGCCCAGGATCTCCAGGAACATGCTGGCGACGCGCCGGGGCGTCGCCTTGAGCCCCGCGCGGTCGGGGTCCTCATCGACACCCTCCAGGAGGAGCCGGATTCCTTTTTCGATCTTCTTCGCGTCCATTACGGGCCTCTTTTCCTCGAGCTAGAGCTTTTTCCTTTCTTTTTTGGAGTATTCCGTGAGCGCGAGCTGGATGACCCGCTTGACCGGAAGACCCTTCTTCTCGGCCACTCTCAGGCAGTCGGAAAACTCGGGCTGGATGTTGACTTCCCTCCCGCCCAGGTCCGCGACTTTAATGCCGATCGTCTCACCCGAGACCCTGACCTTATGGATCTCTCTCCCGAGGACCCTTCTCTCGACGGGGAAATACCGGACGCCGATGGAGCTTGTCTCCCGGAAGAGCGCCTCGATGAGCCCATCCATCTTAGCAGTATCGGCCAGAAGGGTCAATTTTGTGCCCAGCCGCCCCTTCTTCATAGTCACCGGGGTCAGGAAAGCGTCGAGGGCGCCGAGGCGGAGCGCTTCCTCCAGGAAATGGGCCAATATCTGCGGGCTGGAGTCGTCCAGGTTGGCCTCGACCTGAAAGATCTTTTTCTCCGCGCGGAACTCCTTCTCCTCCCCGTAGAAGACCCTGAGGATATTGGGCAGACCCTCGAAATCCCGGCTTCCCGCGCCGCAGCCGATCCGGGCGTAGCTGGTTTCCGGGAAGGGGAGGAAAGCCTCAGCCCAGGTGGACAGGATCGCCGCCCCGGTCGGCGTCACTAGCTCTTCTTCCGCCCAGGCCGAGTAGACCGGCGCGTCCCTCAGGATCTCAGCCACGGCGGGTGGCGGCACGGGGAGCACGCCGTGCGAGGCTTTGACCCAGCCGCTCCCGAGGTTCAGAGGGGAGCAGAAGACCCGCCCCACCCCGAGGGCCTCGGCAAGATAGGCGCTTCCCATGACATCGACCAGGGCGTCGTCGGCCCCGGCTTCGTGGAGATGGACGGTCTCGAATCTCTCGCCGTGAACCTTGGCCTCGGCCTTGAAGAGCGTCCCGAAAACAGCCAGAGAATTCGCCTTGACGGTGTCCGAAAAGGAACTCTTCCGGATGAGGGCTTCAATATCGTGCCAGTGACGCGGCGGGGATTCTTTCCCTTTCTTTACCCGGACATCGACTTTAAGCCCTCTGAGCCCGGCCCTCCTGACGGAGCCTATCCGGATATCCACCGGGAGGCGAAGCGCAGCCATCGTCCCGAGGAACTGCGCCCGCGAACCCCCGAGGTCGAGGAGGGCTCCCAGGATCATGTCCCCGCTTGCCCCTGAGGAAGCATCGAAATAGAGGAATTTCATCGGCTGCCTTCCTTTCAGGCCTGGGACCTTCCGGCGAGCAAGCGTTTGTCGATAAGCGGCAGGATCTCGCCCGCTTTGGCCAGGAAGGAGAAGTCGGCGCTCGAGCTCAGCGGAGTGGGCTCCGGGTTCACCTCGACGATCTTGGCTCCTCGCTCTGCCGCAAGAAGAGGAAGGGATGCGGCCGGCTGAACGTAGGCCGATGTCCCGATGGCGAACATGATGTCGCAGCTCGCGCTCGCCGCGTAGGCTTCCTCCAGCGTTTCAGAGGGAAGCGCCTCGCCGAACCAGACGACGTTCGGCCTGAGCATAGCTCCGCAGATAGGGCACAGCGGCGGGATCTGCCGGAGAGGAGATTCGGAGTTTTCGGCGACCGTCCCCTCCTCGGTGCAGCGCACTTCCCAGATGTTGCCGTGGAGCTCGAGGACGTTTTGCGAGCCGGCCCGGCGATGGAAACCGTCCACGTTCTGGGTGATCAGGATAAAGTGAGGAAAATGGCCCTCCCAGCGGGCCAGCACTCGATGCCCGGCATGGGGCTCTTTGGCCCCGATGATCCCTCTCCGCCAGTCGTACCACTCCCAGACAAGCTTGGGGTTGTTGAAGAAAGCTTCAGGCGTGGCCAGCTCCTCGGCCCGGAACTGTCTCCAGAGGCCGTCCTTGTCGCGGAAAGTGGGGATCCCTGACTCGGCCGAAATCCCGGCCCCGGTGAGGACGGCGATCCTCGGCTTAGTCCTGAGGATCCTGACAAGTTCCTCGAGCTGACTTTCCATCTGACTCATTTGGACTGCGACTAGGATAACCTAAAGGTGAAGGTTCTTCAAGGAGAACGGGCCCATCCGTTATCT
>DAIPLF010000367.1:0-2708 GCA_036769375.1 Candidatus Aminicenantota bacterium
CCGGCAAGGTCCTGACTGAGACCGGCGAATGGCCCGACCCGATGACCGAGGGGAAGACGATGCAGAAGGTCAAGAATGTCACGACACTCGAGGACGGGAAATACAAGTTCGAGATGTTCATGGTCATGCCCGACGGCAAAGAAGTCAAGTCTATGGAGCTCTCGGCGACTCGGAAGATGATGTAATGGGGGTTGAAGGGAACCGGCGGCGGGCCCCGGGAATGAGGGGAACCTGGGTCCGGCCGCGGTTTTCTTGGTGTTTGGCATAGCCCGAGATGGGGACCGGACAGTCCGGACTCTGATCTGGTCTTAGAGGAACGGAAGATGACAAAAAGAACAACTAAGAGTGGGGGAGGAGGCGCCAGCGGCGGGCGCACGTCGGCCGCCGGCAAGGCCAAGGGGGGCGCCCCCTGCCCCGGGGATCTGAACCTGCCTTCGCTCTCGCGCGAGGACTATGTCGGGACGACGCTTGAGCAGATCGAGGAATTCGAGGACAGGCTCGCCGAGCTCGAGACCGACCTGGAATCGGCCGGCTGGGACGACGTCGGCGACTTCCGCGGACAGCTCGACGACCTCCGCCTGCGGCTGAAGGCGGCCCGCGCCAAGTCCGAAGAACTCGAAACCGTCCCGGATACGGAGTGGACCTCGACCTATAATGAAATGGAGGAAATCCTCCTTGAGCTGGCGGACAGCGTTGAGGGTCTGGCCGTCTTGGCTGGCCGGGTCCTTCCTGAATAGCCGGCTCTCTTCAGACTCCGCGCAGAAGAACCATGGCCGGAGCGGTCATTTGTCCAGCGCCGTCTTGATGGCGCCGGCCATCTCTCGAATGGAAAACGGCTTCATCAGGAATCCGCGGATGCCCAAGGCGTGAGCTCCATCCGAGTCGACGTTTTCGCTGAAACCCGTGCATAGGAGGATCGGTAGGCCGGGACGAAGCCGTAGGAGCTGGGCCGAAAGCTGCACGCCGGTCAGCCTCGGCATGATCTGGTCGGTGATGACCAGATCGAACCGGCTCGGATCATTGCGGAACGTCGCCAGCGCCTCCTCGGCGTCGGTCCTGACCTCCACCTGGTAGCCGAGCCGCTTGAGCATATTCCGGATGCTCTGCGCCTGGGACTTTTCGTCGTCAACAAGCAAGATGCGTTCCGTTCCCCTTGGCAGGCCTTCGGCTTCGCCTTCGGGCCGGATTTCCGCCGCCGGCGCCTGGGGGAAGAAGACATTGAACGTCGTCCCCCTGCCCACTTCGCTGTAGACTGTCACCGCGCCGTCAAGGTCCTTGACGATCCCGTGGACCAGTGCCAAGCCCATTCCGGCTCCTTCGCCATGCTTCTTGGTGGTGAAGAAGGGATCGAAGGCGCGCTCCTTCACCTCCGAAGTCATTCCCATCCCCGTGTCGCCGACCGTGAGCCTGAGGTATCGGCCGGGCTTGAGGTCGGGATGGTGCAAGGCCATATCTTCGTCCACTTCGATCTCACCGAGACTCACGTCCAGCGTGCCCCCACGCTCCTTCATGGCGTAGGCCGCGTTGTTGCAGAGGTTCATGACCACCTGATGGATCTGGGACGGGTCCGCCATGATGAATCCCGACTCGGGCTCGACCTTCTGATGGATCTCGATGGTCACGGGAAGGGATGAGCGCAGGAACTTGAGGGCCTCCTTGACGACCGGACCGACCTTTGTGGGCTTTCGCTCCTTCTCTTTCTGGCGGCTGAAGGTGATGATCTGCTTAACGAGATCCCTGCCGCGCTCGGCGGCCTTGAGCACGATTTCGAGGTCGCGGCGAGCCACCTGGTCAATGCCGGCGTCCATGAGAACAAGCTCCGTGTTGATAAAAATAGGGTTCAGGATGTTGTTGATATCGTGGGCGATCCCCCCGGCCAGGGTGCCCAGGGCTTCCATCTTCTGAGCATGCTTGAAGTGTTCCTGGAGGCGGACCTCGTTCGTGACGTCTCGCTCGATGACCAGGTAGTTGATGATATTCCCCGACCGGTCCCGGATCGGTGTTATCCGGATGTCTAGCTCACAAGTCTGTTCGCCCTTGTGCTTTCTGATGAGATGAGCGTTCCAGGTCTCGCCCCCCCCTACGGTCCTTCGAGCCTGTTTGTCGAGGTTCTTGTCAGGGCCCTCCCCGACCAGGAGGTCATAATAACTCTTCCCCATGAGTTTCGCCCGGCCGATCCCACTCGTCTTCTCAAAAGCCGGGTTGAGGTATTCGATGTGCCCCCCGGCATCCGTAATGGCCATCCCTTCCTTGACCTGCCCGACGGCCGCGGCCAACCGCACGCGCTCTACTTCCGCGGCCCTGCGCTCGCGCATATCGATGCCGATGCCGATCTGTCCTCCGTCCGACAGCCGGACGGTGGCCCAGGAGCTTTCCAGGCCGGCGCCTTCTCGGGTCCTCAGGGTATGCTCCTCCCAGCCGGGGATCCCTTCGGCGACGGAGGTTGTGGTTAAGCGGAGGGCCGCAGATCCCTTGGTCTTGGCCGGAGCAATGTCCAGGGCCCCGGCTTCCTCCTTCGACCAGCCCAGAAGCCGTTCAAACTCGCGGTTCGTCAATTTTGCCTGGCCGGAAGGATCAAAAAAGCACAGCATGACGGGGATGTTGTCGACCAGGGTTTGAAGAGTTTCCCTCTGTTGCTTGAGATCGGCCTCGATCATGTGGCTGTGAGTGATTTCTGCCTTGAGCAGCTCGTTTGCCTGGGCCAGTTC
>DAIPLF010000368.1:0-2700 GCA_036769375.1 Candidatus Aminicenantota bacterium
GTTCATACGGGGACCAGGAACTACGAGAAGGCCGGCGTCCGGGTCCTGCCTTTTCCCACCTTCTGCAAAGAAGAGTCCATGCCCTGAGGCCTATCGGGCAGATCGATTTGACAAATTTACCCTATAGTTTACAATTATCGAAACCATGAAACAAATATATGAACTTCATGCTGATATCTGCAAAACACTGGCTAATCCTAAGCGGCTCGAAATAATCCATTGGCTTCGTGAAGGAGAGCGTTCAGCGGATTTTTGGACGATTTTTTTGGGGAATTTTCCTTGACAAAACACAGCCTGTGGCCGTGTCTCCGGTTCCCGGATCTCTCGATAGCTTAGGTTCCGGCCCTCGTATCGGACGATCATCCTGCCGTCAACATGCTCGATCACCAACGCCGGCCGTCCCCGCATCCTCCAGGACGGCTCCTCGATCGCATAACGCTTCCCCTTCCACCGGATGAAGTAGCCGTTGTTGTCAATAGGCATGCAAAATTAACCCTTTGTAGGCATCGAAAAATGACCCCCCTTCTCATTGATTTTCCTCGACCTCGGGCTCTCGGATGAGTCCGGCTTTGACCTTTTCTCTGAGGCGATAGGAGTTGCCCTTGATGTTGATCGTGGTCGAGTGATGGAGGATCCGGTCCAGGATGGCCGTGGCGATGACCGGGTCACCGAAGATCTCGTTCCACTGGGAGAAACTGCGGTTCGAAGTCAGGATCAAAGCCCCCTTCTCGTAGCGACGGGAGATGAGTTGGAAGAACAGGTGTGCCCCGTGCCGGTCGATCGGGATGTAGCCGATCTCGTCGATGATCAGGAGCTTGGACTGGCAGTAGAACTTGAGCCGCTCCTCGATCCGGTTCTCGGAGTAGGCCTTGGTCAGAGACGCGATGAGCGGCATAGCCTGGGTGAAGTAGGTCCGGTAGCCTTCGGTCACGGCCTTAACGCCCAGGGCTACGGCCAGGTGCGTCTTCCCGACGCCGGGAGGGCCCAGGAGGATGACATTCTCGCCATTCGGGATGAACCGGCACTCCGCGAGCTCCTTGATCCGTTTTTTGTCGATCGAGGGCTGGAAGGCGAAGTCGAAGCTCTCCAGCGTCTTGACATAGGGGAACTTGGCCAGCGCGGTGCGGAGGGCGATATTCTTCTCCTGCTTGGAAGCAACCTCTTGGGAGAGGATCTCGTCCAGGAAGTCGGTATAGGAAACGTTGTTCTTGGCCGCCTCCTCGAGCGCAGTCTCGAGGCGCTCGTGGATCCTATAGAGCCGAAGATGGCGGAGGTTGTCCTGGATGTGGGAAAGGCTCATAGCGCACCCCCTTCCAGCAGTTGCTCATAGACGGCCAAGTCCCGGACCTGGACCTCGTCGGGAGGCGCTGCGGTCGGCACCGCAGGCTTGAACAGCCCCCAGTAATGCGACTTGTCTATACTCGACTGGTAAGAGCCCTCGATCCGGGCATGACAGGAGATGAGCTCGCCTGAGTGATAGATCTTGATCATCTCTCCGTCGGTCAGGACCTCGACCTGTTTGCCGGCCAGGCGGAACGGGACCGAGTAGCGGTTGGTCTGGAAGGCCACCAGGCAGTCCTTGGAGACATGCCGCACGGCCCGCTCCTCGAGGACATAGCCTGGACGTCCCTGGCAGGAGAGAAGAAGCTCTTTTTCCTCGAGGAACATCTCGGCCGGCTTCCGATGGGTCGTCCCGTGAAGTCTCTGGTCGGCGACATTAACAATCCATTCCAGGAGGCAGGCGTTGAGGTCATCGAGGCTCGCAAACTCCTTACCCCGGAGGAACCGCTTGACGTACTTGATGCCCGACTCGACTTTGCCCTTGGTCTGCGGCCTGTAGGGTCTGTGAGGCCGGGGCCGGAAGCCGTAATACCGGCTGAAGTCCCAAAAAACAGGATTCCATTCGAACCGGGAGCCCTCGAAGTCCCGTCCCAAAACAACCGACTTCAGGTTGTCGTAGACGATCTCGTGCGGCACCCCTCCCAGGAAGTCGAAGGCCTCTTCGTGAGAACGCAGGAAGACGGGAAGCTTCTCGTCGGCCGTGGCCACGGCGTACATCCTCCGGCTGTAGCCCAAGGTCAGGACGAAAAGATGGACCTTTGTCCTTTTCCCGCCGATCACCGTCCAGCACTGGCCCCAGTCGGCTTGGCCCTGCCGCCCCGGCGGCGTCTCGAACCGCATCGTCGCCTCCAGGTTCGCCTCCTCCCGCAGTGGGCCGACGAATCGCCGAACGGTGTCATAGCCGCCCCTATACCCCCGGACCTTGAGCTCCTCGAAGACTGCCTGGGCGCAGTATCCGACCGCCGCCACCCTCCCCAGGATATACTCCCTGAAGGGCTCCATAAGCCCTCTTCCCACCGACTGCCTGGCATACGGTTGCGGCGAGACCTGGCGAAGGATTTTCCGCACTGTCTGGACACTCAGACCGACAGCCCGCGCGATCGACTTCTTCGTCTCTTTCAACTTCCACCGGCTGTGGATCTCATGCCACAGATCCCCTTTGACCATGTCCTCTCCTCCCGACTTGATTACCGGGAGGAAGCATACCGCGTTTTGGCCCATTCGTTTTACCCCTTTCAGCTCAGGGGGTAAATTTTCGCTGCCGATTAGGGGTAATTATTGCATGCTTACTGACAGCCGCTCACCCTTGGATATGACCCCCATTTTTCGAACCACTTAGAGGGCTAATTTGCGCTAACA
>DAIPLF010000369.1:0-2683 GCA_036769375.1 Candidatus Aminicenantota bacterium
TCCATACGTGACTAAAGTCTTTATGAACCGGCCCGCCTGACCCCGGGCCTGCTCTTAGCGCGATATTGAGGATGGAAGGGAGGGAATGATCATGAAACGTCTCTGTCTCCTGGTTCTATCTCTTATAACCTTGAGCGGGCTTTCTTTCCCAGCCGACCGAACACAATCGTCAACCCATGACGGGGCGAGCTTCGACAGGTTTGTCGCCGCTCACGTCAAAAAGACCGCAGCTCCGCCGTTCGCCTTCATCTATGACGGCAAGCCTTCCTCCGGCTTTTTAGGGAACTGGGCGGCGGCACCGGAGACGAGCGCAGCCGGCGACGGGATGACGCAAATAGTCGTCTATCGGGATCCTTCCACCAAACTCCGCGTCACGGCCGTCTACACGCTTTACCCCGATTTTCCGGCAGCCGAATGGGTCCTCCGCTTCAAGAATGAAGGCTCAGCCGATACCCCGGTGATCGCGGACGTCCTGAGCTGCGCCGTGGATTTCGATGACTGGCCCGAGGGTGAGTCTACGCTGTATCGCGCACTAGGAAGCAACGCCCAGCGCTCCGACTTTTCCCCCCTCCGGGACGGCCTTTCCGAGAAGGAGGAAATCCGGTTCGGTCCCTCGGCCGGACGTTCCTCGGACACAACGGCCTTTCCCTTTTTCAACATCGCTTCTCCGGAAAGAGGCGTTGTGGCCGCTATCGGCTGGAGCGGCCGCTGGAAAGCAGCGGTCATGAGAACGGGGCCGCGCTCCCTCCGCCTTCACGCCGGGATGGGAAAGACGCACTTCCGGCTGAAGCCCGGCGAGGAAGTCCGCTCTCCCTCGACCGCCCTTCTGTTTTGGCGGAGCCCGGACCGGATGGCCGGGCACAACCTCTTCCGGCGGTTTGTTCTCGCCCATCACACCCCCCGGCCGCAAGGAAGGCCGGTGGAGCTGCCGCTCAGCCACGGCATCGGGTTCGGAGGGCCTTTCCCCTGCAACGAATATGTCTGCGCAACAGAAAGCTATGCCCTGGCGATGATCGAGCGTCTCCGCCAATTCGGAATCGATCCTGAAGCCTGCTGGATCGACGCCGGCTGGTATGAAAATCCCACCAAGCTCTGGTGGTCGGGCGTCGGCAGCTGGTTTCCCAGCCGGGAGAGGTTCCCGCGGGGTCTGAAGCCGGTCACCGAGGCGGCGAAAAAATGGGGCAAGGGGTTTGTCCTCTGGTTCGAGCCCGAGCGCGTCTACGAAGGGACCTGGCTCGACCGCGAGCACCCCGGATGGCTGACCAAGCTTCCGGGAAATCCCAACCGTCTCCTCGACCTCGGCAACCCCGAAGCCCTGGCCTGGCTCACCGGCCATATCTCCAGCTTCCTGCTGGCAGAGGGTGTCACGATCTACCGCCAGGACTTCAACTTCGACCCGGCCCCCTATTGGCAGGCGATGGATGCCCCCGACCGCATCGGCATCGCCGAGATGAAACACATCGAGGGATTGTACGCCTACTGGGATGCTCTTCTGGCTCGGGTTCCCGGGCTTCTCATCGACAACTGCGCCTCGGGCGGACGCCGGATCGACCTGGAGACGATCGGCCGGAGCGTCCCTCTCTGGAGAACGGATTATAGCTATTTCGAGCCCAACGGCTACCAATGCCACACTTACGGCCTGCAGCTCTTTCTCCCTTGCAGCGGGACGGGCAATAACAATACCCAGAAGTACTTCTTCAGGAGCTCGATGGGCGGGGCGGTAGTCCTCGGCTGGGAGATCAACGGGACCTATAACAACGCGCCTTTCAACCTGGTCCAAGCTCATGAAGATATCGCCGAGTTCAAATCGCTCCGGCCCTATTTCTACGGAGATTTCTACCCCCTTACAGAATACTCGACTTCGGACGAGGCCTGGGCGGCGTTCCAGTGGAACCGGCCGGAGGAGCGGGACGGGATCGTCCTGGCTTTCCGGAGGCACCAGGCTCCTCAGTCTTCGATCGTGCTCGTCCTCCGCGGGCTTGAGCCCGAGGGCGACTACGAGGTGGCTTTCGAGGATTACGGGATCACGCTGTTCAAGACCGGCCGCGAGCTGGGTTCCGAGCTCAATCTCAAAATCCCCGAGGCGCCGGGATCTCTGCTGATCAAATACCGCCGCGTCCGCTAGGAACGTTCTTTCCTTGACATTTTTTCGAGTCCTAACCTACAATCCCGGACGATGTTCAGCTGGGAGAGATGAACCCGAATCTCGAGGAGGTCTAAGATGTTGAGCCGACGAGCCTTTCTGGAGATGTGCGGCGCTTTGGGCACAGCCGCTTCCATTTTCAAGACCGATGCCCTGGCCCGCGTCGAGTCCGCCGCGCAGGCGGCGGCCGGCAGGTCGCCGGAGGACGTCGCCAAGGATGAATTCTTCTGGAGGGAGATCCAGCTGGCTTTCAAGCTGGACCGCTCCCTCATCAACCTCAACAACGGCTTCACCTGCCCGACGCCCCGGGTCGCTCTGGAATCCGAATGGCGCTACATGGACATGATCAACATGCTCCCGGTTCATTACCAGGCCATGATCGCCAGGAATACTGAGACCATCCGCCTCCGGATGGCGGCCGAGTTCGGCTGCGACCCCGATGAGATCGCCTTGACACGCGGCGCCAGCGAGGCCCTCCAGATCGCCCAGAACGGGATCGACCTCAAGGCCGGCGACGAGGTGGTCACGACCGAGCAGGAC
>DAIPLF010000370.1:0-2676 GCA_036769375.1 Candidatus Aminicenantota bacterium
GGCCGCTTCCGGCCGAGCATCCGGTCGATGGCGGGCCTGGTGAAGAGGTGGAACATGACCATGGCGCTCGTCGGGTTTCCGGGGAGCCCGAAGACGAGCTGCCTGCCCCGGACGCCGAAATAAGTCGGTTTACCGGGCTTGATCCTGAGCTGCCAGAAGATGGGCCGGACGCCCAGTCCGCGGAGCTCTTCTTTGACCAAGTCGTAATCGCCGACTGAGACGCCGCCGGAAAGCACCAGGATGTCCGCAGATTCGGCTTTTTGTATCTTGAGCTTCAGTTGTGAGTTCTTATCGCGGGCGATGCCCAGGTAAGAAGCCTCGGTCCCCGCCTGAAGGGC
Source organism: Candidatus Aminicenantota bacterium (assembly GCA_036769375.1). Taxonomy (GTDB): domain Bacteria; phylum Acidobacteriota; class Aminicenantia; order Aminicenantales; family UBA8522; genus UBA8522. Next base: position 339 of record DAIPLF010000370.1, read on the forward strand.
TAAACAAAGAAGCGAGTATCCGTTTGAGTTCCAGATGCGGCCGGGGCCGGTCTTCTTGCCGGGTTCGACGATCTCATCGCCGGTCGCGATGACTGCAAGCTTGGGCCGACAGGCAACCCGGATGGAAGCGAGCCCCAACGCAGCCATCATGCCGACTTCTGCCGGTCCGATGAGGTCGCCCTTTTCCAGGATGAGATCCCCTTTTTCCAGGTCCTCGCCCGCCTTTCCGATGTTATCGCCCGGGGCGACGGCCCGGAAGATCTTTACCCGGGTTCCCGACTTTTCTGTGTCCTCGACCATGACCACGGCATCGGCCCCTTTCGGAAGAGGTGCTCCGGTCATGATCCGCACCGCCCGCCCCGGGCCGATGGCTTTGCGGCTGATGCGGCCCGCGGGAAGATCTTCTATCACCGCGAGTTCGGCGGACCGGCCGGCGGCTTCCGGGCGGGTGTCACTTGCCCTGACGGCGTAGCCGTCCATCGTGGCCTTGGCGAATGGCGGGACGGGAGCGCGGGCCCGGACGTCTTGGGCCAGGGTCCTTCCGAGCGACCCCGTCAGGGAGACGGATTCCGCAGTCAGAGGTTTAGCCCTGGCGATGACTCGATGGAGAGCATCCGCATAATCAATCATTCGTGTTCTCTGGAGAGTCGGATGCGGGCCCGATGAGCCCGACGGCCTCAGGCTCGAATTTTATCAGAACGGGGCGGGAAAGGGAAACCGCGTGAGCCTCGAGCTCGGGCAGCGGGACAGTGACCCGGAAGGTCAGCCCGCCGCTGATCCTGACCAGGGCTTTGTCCGCCTCGGTCATCTCGAGACGGGTGACGTGTCCTGGGAAAACATTGGGCCCTTGGCCCGCCGCGGGGTCATCGGCCGAGAAAAGGCGGATGTCCTCCGGATTGATGACGCAGGTGACGTGTCCTTTTTGCGTTCCTTTAAAGACGATCCTGGACCCGGGCCGGGGTTCGATCCAGCTTCGCTGTCCGTCGGTTTGGACGGTCCCGCTGAAGCAGTTTTCGTGGCTGAACGGGACGCGTCTGCCATCCGAGAGATAGAGAATTTCATCCCCCAGACGGGACGCTTGAGAAAAGTTATGGGTCGAGAAAACAACCGTCGTCCCCGACTCATGACATATCTCATGGACGATGGCTTCGACCCGGAGAGCCAGCCTGGCTTCGATGTTGGCCGTCGGCTCGTCAAGGAGGAGGACTCTGGGCCTGAGAGCCAGCGCCCGGGCAAGAGCCACCCTTTGTGTCTGACCGGCGCTCAGACCGGCGGCGGATTTGTTCTCCACGCCCGAGAGTTCAACGAGAGACAGGGCCTGGCCTATCCTATCCGGCCATTCCGCCTCCGGGATTCTGCGGACCTTGAGCCCGAAGGCGACATTTTCGTAGACCGTTCCCTTGAAGAGGTAGGGATGATGGGTGAGCAGGACCGCCTCGCGGCGCGCCCGGAGAATACGGTCGTCGCTGCCCCAGGGGTCCTCCCCAAAAAACGCCAGCATCCCTTGAGATGGCCTGACGAGGAGGCCGAGGATGAGAAGAAGCGTGGTCTTTCCGGCGCCATTGGGGCCGACGAGGGCCAGCATATCCCCGGCGCCTATCCTTAGAGAATCGAGCTCAAGGCAAAATGGCGATGAGGATCCGGGATAGGTGTAACGGAGCCCGTTGAGCATGTAAGCCGTATCCGCCATCTTATTCTTTACTCCTGAGCCCGATCTGGACGAGGACGTTGATGCCAAGGGTGATCACGAGGAGAATGGCACCCAGCATGACACCGTTCGAGAACTCGCCCTTGGCCGTCTCGAGCGCTATGGCCGTTGTGATGTTCCGGGTGGCGTTCCGGATGTTGCCGCCGAGCATCATGGCGATCCCGACCTCGGATATGGCCCTGGCGAACCCGGCCAGCACGGCGATGAGGAGGGCGAACTTGGCTTCTCTGAGCACGACCCATCCCGCCTGGCGCGGGCTGGCGCCCAGCGTCAGGGCTGTCAGGCGGGCCCGCCGATCGACTTGACGGAGGGCCGTGTAGGAAAATCCGATAATGAGAGGCAGGATGAGGAAGACCTGGCCGATCGTCATGGCCGTCTGGGTGTAGAGAAGTCCGAATCTGCCCAGCGGCCCGCTCCGGCCGAGGAGGGCATAGAACAGGAGCCCGATGACAACCGTAGGAGCGGCCATCCAGGTCTGATTGATGAGGAGAACCGTCCTCTTCCCACGGAAATCCGTGCCGGCAAGGAACAGAGCGGCGGGAACGGCGAGGAGGCTGGCAATCAGCGCGGCCAGGCCGCTTGTCTTGAGTGAAACCCAGATCGCAAGGAGGAGTTCACGGACGATCATTT
>DAIPLF010000042.1:0-2175 GCA_036769375.1 Candidatus Aminicenantota bacterium
AGGACCTGGGCGACGCTTCCAACCTCTGCCTGAACTGTCATCAGGGCCGCGCCTCCAAGAAGACGGTCGACTCCTCCATCGCCGGAGGAACTGCACCCTACCGCTTTACCAACATTCACTATTTCGCCGCGGCCGCGTCCTATTTCGGCCACGAGGTCCAAGGCGGGTACGAGTTCAACGGCAAGACCTACGCGGGACAAAACCCCTACAGCAGCCACCTGGGTATTTTCACCAACTGCGTCGAATGCCACTTCAGCACCAAGAGCTTCAACCGCAAGCAGGATGCCTCGGACGATATGTTTCATAACGCGTCCCCGAGCAAGGAAGACTGCTCCGCCTGCCACGGCAACGATATCTCCCAGCCGTCCCCCGGCGATGCCAGTCAATTCGAGTTCGAAGGCATCCGGCCGGCGCACATCCCCGACTATGACGCCGATGGGAATACCAGCGAATCGCTCCAGGCCGAGCTCGATGGGCTGGAAGACGCACTCTATGCCCAGCTCCAAGTTTATGGAAACAAGGTCGGCCTGCCGGTCGTCTACGACGAGAACGCCTACCCCTATTTCTTCAACGACCTCAACGGCAACGGCGTGGTTGATCCTGACGAGGCCAACCGCGACAACGGCTACGCGTTCGACGCCCCCACGCTCCGGGCGGGCTATAACCTCCAGTTCAGCAAGAAGGAGCCCTGCGGCTATATTCACAACGCCATTTACTTCGCCCAGCTCCTGGTGGATTCCATCGAACACCTCGGCGGGGTCGTGACCAAGTACACCTGGCGTTAAGAAGAACGGGGACGGCTTCTTCTTAGAGGACGTCCCCGCCGAATCCTCAAGGCGGCATCTTCAGATGCCGCCTTTTTTTTCTTTTTTTTCCTTCTTCTTTGTGGTATAGAATACCGCGCCGGATGCCGGGAAAGGGCATAAAACAGGAGATGGAGGTTAAGGTGAAGCAGCAGACCCTGTTTTTCAGCGTCGGATTCCTGCTGGTTGCACTTTTGGTTCCGCCCCTTCTCAGCCAGCAGTGCGTCGAGTGCCATAAGAAGACCACCCCCAACATCGTCAGCGATTGGCAGTTGAGCAAACACAGCCAGAACGATGTCGACTGCACCGCTTGTCACGGCGAGGACCACAAAGCGGCCAACGACTATGCCGTTGCCCGAATCCCCACCCCTGACACCTGCGCCCAGTGCCACGAGGAAAAGGTGGCCCAGTTCAAGAAGGGTAAGCACGCCCTGGCCTGGGCGGCCATGAAGGCCATGCCCACAGCCCACGCCCAGCCCGTTGCCATGATGGAAGGGATGAAGGGCTGCGGAGGGTGCCACAAGGTCGGCCTCAAGTCCGAGGCAGAGAACCGCGAGCTCCAGCAGGCGGGGTCCGGATTCGGCCGCGCCTCCTGCGATGCCTGCCACACCCGGCACATCTTCTCGGTCACAGAAGCCAAGCAGCCACAGGCCTGCCAGACCTGCCATATGGGCTTTGACCATCCTCAATGGGAGATGTACTCCGCCTCCAAGCACGGCGTCCGCTATCTCCTCAAGCAGAACAAGACCCTTCCCGAGACAGTCGCGGCTCCCTCTTGTCAGACCTGCCACATGCAGGAAGGGAACCACGAAGTCCGGGCCGCCTGGGGGTTCCTGGCCGTCCGACTTCCCCTGCCCGAGGACAAGCAATGGACGGCAGACCGCGCCACCATCCTCCAGGGCTTGGGCGTCCTTGACCCGTCCGGGAATCCAACCGGACGGCTCGAAGTCGTCAAGGCCGCCGATGTCGCGCCGCTCACCCAGGAGGCCTGGCAGGCTGAACGGGACAAGATGATCAAGACCTGCAACCTGTGCCACAGCATCAACTTCGCCAAGGCGGAGCTGGCCAGGGGCGATGATATGATCAGGGAAGTCGACCACCTCATGGCCGAGGCCATCCGCATCGTCGCCGGTCTCTACAAGGACGGGATCATCCCCAAGCCGGCCAACTATGCCTACCCGTTCCCCGACCTTCTGACCTTCCATGACGCCCCGACCGAGGTCGAGCAGGAGCTCTTCGTCATGTTCTTAGAGCACCGGATGCGCGCCTTCCAGGGGACGTTCCACGCCAACCCGGACTACGCCCTCTGGTACGGCTGGAGCGAAATGCGGCGGTCGCTGAAGAAGGTCGAGACCATGGCCGCCGAGATGCG
>DAIPLF010000042.1:2275-9714 GCA_036769375.1 Candidatus Aminicenantota bacterium
AAGTCATTGAGTATTCCGATATTGTTTATAGTGATTAAGAGGCAAAAAAAGGTATGCTCAGGGCTCTGAAAAGCTTCTTCACTTCGATCAAGGTGGCCATCGTCTTCCTGATCATCCTCATCGCCGCCTCCATCCTGGGGACCTTGATCCCTCAGGGCCGGAGCAGCCAGGAATACCTGGCCCGGTACGGCCAGCTCGCCGGCCTCTTCGAAAAGCTCCAGTTCACTCGGCTCTACCAGTCCTTCTGGTACATCGTGATCCTCGCCCTGTTCAGCCTGAACATCATCATCTGCACCCTCGTCCGCCTGACACCCAAACTCCACCGAGTTTTCCGGCCGAAGTGCGACCTGGATGCCAAGAGTGTCCAGGTCCTCAAGGTCAAAGAAAGGATCAAAATGGCTCTCGCGCCGGACGCCGCCGTCCCAGCCGTTAAGTCTGTGCTCGGCCGGCATCACTATCGCGTGCACGAGCACTCTGGGGAGAAAAGGCACTGCTTGCTCGCTAGAAAAAGGATCCTAGGCCTTTTCGGCTCCGATGTCGTCCATGTCGGCCTCCTGATCATCCTCGCCGGAGGCATCATCAGCGGCTTGACCGGAGTGCGAGGGAGCCTCACTCTCTCCGAAAACCAGACCCTTCCCGTCCCCCAGGCCGGCTTTTCCGTCCGCCTCGATAAGTTCATTACCGACCTTTACCCCGACGGAAGCGTCAAGGACTGGAAAAGCGAGCTGACGATCATCGAGGCGGATAAGCCGGTCCTCCAGAAGTCCGTCGAGGTCAATCATCCTCTAAGCTACAAGGGCTTCGTTTTCTACCAAAGTGGCTATGGCTCAGACTGGGAGAAACCCGAACTCCAGGTCTGGCTGAGAAAAAAAGGCGATCCCGGCTATCTCAAAACCATCTGGCTCGAGATGGGCCGGCCGGCAACGGTTGAAGGGGAGAACATCACTCTGACAGCGGCCCGCTTCCTGCCCGACTTCGTCCTGGATGATAAAAACCAACCCTCGAGCCGCTCCCCCGAACTCAACAACCCGGCTGCCTTCATCCGGGGCGAGAGCGGCGGAGCCGAGGTCTTTTCCGGCTGGATCTTCGCCAAGTTCCCCGACTTCGCCCAGATGCACCAGGCGCAGGAAAGCGAGTTCAAGCTCGAGCTCAAGGATATTAAGGCTCCCCAGTATTCCGTCCTGCAAACGGCCAAAGACCCGGGAGTCCCGCTGATTTGGGCCGGCTGCGCCGTGCTCATGCTCGGGCTTTTTCTGGCCTTCTATTGGCCGACACGCGAGATCCGCCTCGTTCTCGAGGAGAGCCAGGGAAAGACGGAGATCAATGCCGGCGGGATCTCAGCCAAGAGCCGCGAGGCCTTTCAAGCCGAATTCGATGGCCTAATGGATGCTTTAAGGAAGACGAAATGAGCGAATCCACGATCTTCACTCTGACATTCATCCTCTACATCCTGGCGGCTTTTTTCTACCTCGCTTATCTTTATTCCAAGCGTGAGGGCCTGGCCAAGTCAGGCTCCGTTATAGCCCTATTTGGTCTGCTCCTCCACACCCTTGCCCTGATCCTGCGGACCGTCCAAAGCGGCCACGCACCTTTCACCAACATGTATGAGTCGCTCTCCTTCCTGGCCTGGGCGACCGTCTTCGCCTACCTGATCATCGAGTGGAAGTCCAGAGTCCGGAAGCCGGGCGCTTACCTGCTTCTCATCGTCATCGCGCTGATGGCCCTGGCCTCGTCCCCTCTGATGCCCAAGGACGCCACCCCGCTCGTGCCGGCTCTCCAGAGCTATTGGCTCTGGCTCCATGTCTCGGTGACCCTGCTCGGCGAGGCCTTCTTCGCCGTCGCCTTCATCACGAGCCTCATGTACCTCCGGGCCGAGTCCCTGGAGAAAAAGGGGCTGGCGCCGAAATCCGGCCTCACCGCCGAGCGGCTGGATTCCATAAGCTACCGGGCCGTCTCCGTCGGGTTCCCGCTCTTCACCCTGGGAGGGCTCGTCTTCGGCATGGTCTGGGCCTATAAGGCCTGGGGAACCTACTGGAGCTGGGACCCCAAGGAAGTCTGGAGCTTGATCACCTGGTTCGTCTTCGCCCTCTACCTGCACACCCGGATCGTCATGGGCTGGAAAGGGCGGCGCTCGGCGGCCATCGCCATCATCGGCTTCCTGGCCGCACTGTTCACTTATTTCGGTGTAAACTACCTTCTGGCCGGGCTCCACTCGTACGCCTGAGCCAAAGGATAGGATAGGTCAACCTGAGGAGCACGGACATGCCTCCTGACGAAGGGAGATCGGGCGATTTCTCCCCAGGAAATGTGAAGAGGAAACGGAAAACCCCGAAAAAGCGGCTGCTCGTCGTTCTCGGGATCCTGGTCTTTGTCCTCCTCCTTTTCGCCGGGACGGCCGAGTACACTTCCCAGCACAAGTTCTGCTCCGTGTGTCACTACATGAAGCCGTTCTACAAGAGCTGGGAGGAGTCCGCCCATTCCGGGATCGAATGCAGCAAGTGCCACTATCCCCCGGGCGTGAGGTCCTTCTTGCGGGTGAAGCTCGAGGGCCTTAACCAGGTCCTCCGCTACTGGACGAAGCTCTACGTCAAATCGAAGCCCTGGGCCGAGATTCCGGATGAAAGCTGCCTCCGGTCTGGCTGCCACGAGAAAAGACTTCTCGAAGGCCGCGTCCAGTTTAAGAGCGTCGTCTTCGACCACAAGGTCCACCTGCAGGACCTGCGGCGGGGCAAGAATTTGCGCTGCACGAGCTGCCATTCCCAGATCGTCCAGGGAGATCACATCACCGTTACGGAAAGCTCCTGCTTCATCTGCCATTTCAAGGCCAGCGAGCACTATCCGGCTATCGCCAGCTGCTCCCACTGCCATCTCCGGGACGATCTGAGCTCGGAGAAAGCGCGTTTCAACCATACGGTCGTCTTTGAAAAAAACTTCGGCTGCGACAAGTGCCACAGCCAGATCATCCTCGGCGACGGCGCCGTTCCTCGGGAGAACTGTTACAAGTGTCATTTCGAGAATGACCGCCTGGCGAAATATGAGGAAACCGACCTGATGCACTCGACGCATATCACGGCGCACAAGATCGAGTGCAACCAATGTCACCTCGAGATCCAGCACAAGATCGTCAAGGACATCGAGACGATCGCCGACTGCCGGACCTGCCACACCGGCTTTCATGAGGCCCAGAAGATCCTCTACACCGGACAGGGCGGGAAGGGCGTCGCCCACCCGGAGCCTAACGTGATGCTCGAAAAAGGGCTGAGCTGCAAGGGCTGCCATATGTTCCACGAAGAGGCTGGGGGTAAGCTGGTCAAGAGCGACACCCTGGTTTCCCGGGAAAAGGCCTGCGAGTCCTGCCATGGAGAAGGATTCGGCCGCATCCTCAAGAACTGGCAGATCTCGACCGAGAGGAAGCTCGGCGAGATCAAGGGCGTCTACGCCAAGGCGGACGGCGAGGTCAGCGCTTCCCGAAGTGCGGAAAGAGCCAAGGCCCGTGAGCTTCTCCAGGAGGCGGCCTTCAACATCGATGTCGTGGAAAAGGGGAAGGCTGTGCACAATATCACCTATGCTCAGGACCTGCTGCTGGTCTCTTTCCAGCGCATCGAGGAGGCTCTCCGTTCAGTCGGGTCTTCGTACCGCCCGCCAAAGCTCCTGGTTGATACGGCCGCCGCCCCGGGTGAGTGCTCCCAATGCCACGCCGGGATAGAAGAGATCAACGTCGAGATATTCGGCCTGTCCTTTCCCCATAAGTCCCATGTCGTCGGAAAGAAGATGGAGTGCGGTCTCTGCCACTCCAGCACCCGGCGCCACGGCGAGTTCATCGGCACCAAGAAGAGTTGCGCGGCCTGCCATCACGAGGCCGCCCGCAAGGACTGCGGGAGCTGCCACTTTTTCCAGAAAACCATCTTCGCTGGAGGAACATTTGAGGGGTTGACCGTGCCCCAGGACATGATGGCGGAGGCTGGAGCCGATTGCGACGGCTGCCATGAGCGCAAAGACGGCCGCATCAGCCGCCCGGACTCCTCTGCCTGCGTCAACTGCCATGAGGAAAGCTACAAAAAGACATTCGACGAATGGCGGGCGACTTACCGAGAAATGCGGGCTGGCCTGGACGCGGCCCTCGCCGCTAAGAAAAAGCTCGGTCTGAGCGAAGAAGGGAAAGCGCGTCTGGGAGAAATCGAGAGGGCGGTGGGCCGGCTCGACCAGGATGGAAGCTCGGGAATCCACAATTCCCAGTTTATTCAGGACCTGTTGACAAAACTCGCCAAAGACATAGAATCTATTAGCTAAAAGAGAGGGCATGGACAGACGGGCATTCATCAACCTCTTCCTGGGAGGATCACTCCTCGGCACCGTCGTCTCCTTTCTCTATCCCGTCATCCGCTACCTCATCCCGCCTCGCCAGGCTGAAGCCGCCGCCAAGAGGATCCTGGCCGCCAAAGTGGGCGAGCTGGCGCCGAATTCGGCCAAGCTCTTCCGGTTCGGGTCGACGGCCGCCGTCCTGGTCAACACGGCCGACGGCCAGCTCCGCGCCTTTTCCGCCGTCTGTACCCACCTCACCTGCACCGTCCGCTACGAGGGCGACACCGGGACTCTTTTCTGCCCCTGCCACAACGGCCGCTTCGACCTGGCCGGGAATGTCCTCTCCGGGCCGCCACCCAGGCCGCTGGAGGCTTATGAAGTCGAAGTGTCCGGCGGCGACATCTATGTTTCGAGGAAAGCCTAGCATGGCCAGGTTGTGGGAAAAAACCCAGGCCTACCTTGAGCCTCGCTTCATGCTTTCTGCGGTCCGGGACTTCGCCAAGAAAAAGAAGGTCCCAGAGCACAAGCGCTCTTTCTGGTATTTCTTCGGCGGCATCTGCCTTTTCCTCTTCATCATCCAGGTCCTGACCGGCATTCTGCTCTTGCTTTATTACACGCCGTCGGTGGACGCCGCCCACGAGAGCATCCAGTTCATCATGAGCCAGGTCAAGTTCGGCTGGCTCATCCGTTCGGTCCACAGCTGGACGGCCAACATCCTGGTTGGGGTTATTTTCATCCACATGTTCAGCACATTTTTCCTCAAGGCCTACCGGCCCCCCCGCGAGCTGACCTGGATAACCGGGTTCCTTCTCCTCGTCCTTTTCCTCGCCTTCGGGTTCAGCGGCTACCTGCTGCCCTGGAACGAGCTCTCCTTCTTCGCCACCCGCGTGGGCACGGACATTGCCGGAGTCATTCCGATCATCGGGAAGGCTCTCAAGACGTTTATCCTGGGCGGTCCGGATGTCTCAGGGGCCACCTTGACGCGGTTCTTCTGGCTCCATGTCGCCGTCCTCCCGGCCTTCGCCCTGCTCATTATGGCTATCCACGTCATTCTCGTCCAGACCTTGGGCATGAGCAGGCCGGTCGGGATCGGCGAGACCAAGGAGATCTCCTTTTTTCCTGAGTTCATCCTCAAAGACTCTCTCGGCTGGCTGATCATACTGGCGGTCGTGGGCGCTGTTTGTGTCTTTCTCCCCTGGGAGGCAGGCCCGAAGGCCGATCCTTTCTCCTCGACGCCGCTCGGAATCAAGCCGGAGTGGTATTTCACGTTCATGTTCACGACCCTCAAGCTCGTCCCCGCCCATGTCTTCACGATCGAGGGCGAGGTGCTGGCTGTATTGGGCTTCATGCTGGGCGGACTCCTGCTGATGCTCGTCCCGTTCCTGGACCGGCGGGCGGCCCGGGAAAAGAGGAGCCCGGTCTTCACGGTGATCGGTCTGGCTATCCTGGCCTATATCGTCGTCATGACCGGACTGACATATCTGGCGCCGAACATAGGAAAATGAATACGCCGCTCGGAGTGTTCATGCGAGAAGTCAAGCGCCGAAGCTCTCTCACAGCGTTGGCGATCTTGGTCATTTCCGCGCCGCTGCCCCTTTCGGCCCAGCAAGATTCCTGTGTCGACTGCCATCTCCAGATGGACGACGCGCTCAAGGCGCCGGCCGAAGGATTCAATGCCGATGTGCACAAACAGTTCGGACTTGGCTGCAAGGACTGCCACGGCGGGAACCCGAACCAGGAGGACGTCGAGCTGGCCAAGGACCGGACCTTCGTGGGATCGCCGGATAGGGCCAAGATCCCGGAGTTCTGCGGTTCCTGTCATTCCGACTCGGCCTATATGAGGAAATTCAACCCCAACCTGCGCGTGGACCAGCTGGCCCTCTACTGGACCAGCCGGCACGGCCAGCTCCTGAAGAAAGGCGACAGCAGCGGCGCCGTCTGCACGGACTGCCACGGAGTCCACGGCATCCAGTCGGCCAACTTCCCCAAATCGCAGGTCTTTCCCTGGAACATCCCCCAGACCTGCGGCCGCTGCCACTCGAGCGCAGACACTATGAAGGCCTACGGGATACCCGTCCAGCAGGTCGATGACTATAAGCAGAGCGTCCATGCCCGGGCGCTCTTCGAGAAAAAGGACCTCAGCGCGCCGGTCTGCAACGACTGCCACGGAAACCACGGCGCTGCCCCACCCGAGGTGACTTCGATCGCCTTTGTCTGCCGGCAGTGCCATCCGAGCGCCGGCGACCTGTTCTCCAAGAGCCCCCACAAGGAAGCCTTCGACGCCCTGGGGATATCGGAGTGCGAGGCTTGCCATGGGAACCACAAGATCCTCCAGCCTTCAGATGAGCTTCTGGCGGGCGGCAAAGACGATATCTGCCTTCAATGTCACGACGCCGGAACTGAGCCTCACCGGACCGGGCTCGAAATCAAGCAGCGAATAGATAACTATGTCGCTTCTTCCGCTGAGGCCAAAGAGCTCCTGGCCAGAGCCGAGCGGAAGGGGGTCGACGTAGGCGAGGCTCAATTCAAGCTTCAGGACTCCATGAGTGCTCTCGTCCTCGCCCGCAACCTTACCCACGGGCTGTCTCCCTCTGAGATCGAGGCCGGCTTGGGCGAGGGGGCTAAGGTCCTGGCCGAGGTAAAAGTCAGCGGGGAAGCGTCGCTTCGGGAGGCCAAATTCCGCCGCACAGGGCTCATCATCGCCACCGTTTTCATCATCCTTCTGGCTTTCGCGCTCTACCTGAAGACTCGCGACCTCCAGAAGGCGTCCACCCGGCCCAAATAGCCGGTCCCGGACTCCCCTTTCTTCTCCGGCCTGGCCCCTCCGCTTGACCTTATGAATTTTATAGAATTTATCGGAATAAGATTGACAAACTCCCGCAACTTTCCTAAAATGAAATTTAGGTTTAGCGGGACAGCGAGTTTTCGTTCGCGTCCCTGAATTCCAGGGAGGACCGATGAAAAAGACCCTTATCCTCATCGCCATCATGGCGGTAGCAGCAGCGGTGCTTTCGAGCCAGACATTCACCTATGTCGGCTCGGCCAAGTGCGCCATCTGCCACAAGACCGAAACTCAGGGCAAACAGTACCCGATCTGGCAGGGCACCAAGCATTCCCAGTCCTTCGCCGCCCTCAGC
>DAIPLF010000371.1:0-2669 GCA_036769375.1 Candidatus Aminicenantota bacterium
TCCGGGTCAAGGGCCGAATTTAAGGTATGTTCATCTAGGGAATAGGTATCGATGAGGAACCGTTTTTCTTTCTCGTCCGGACTCACAGATACGAGGACGGGGCTTCTCTCGTCGGCCGATTCCTCAAGCTTATTGTTGACGATATCGAAGTGTCTCAGCATGGCTGACCTCCTGTCCGGGCCGGGAGGGCCTTCTTATTCAAGGCCTATTCTTTATCAAGAAACCGCTCAAATCAAGCCGTCGCGACAAGTTTTCTGAGAGATGAACTAAACAGACTCGCGGGAGGGATTTACCAGAAGAGACCGAGTTCGAAAGAGGCCGAGCGCTCAGACGCCGGAGGTGGGACCTTCGCCGGAGGCGGGCTCGGTTTCGGGTTCCGTTGCCGGCTTGATCTTGCCCTGTCGACGGAGCCGTTTCTCCTCCTGCTTGCGCAGGCGGTCCAACTCCTTGCTGCGCTTCGCGCTCTTATAGGCCCGACTGCTCTTTACCAAAATTCCTCCTCGTTATTCCGGCCTCATCATAGCATATCCCGAGAAAGAGTCAAAAGTCCTTTAGGAAAAATCCCGGTTGATTTCAGCGTAGCGGGTGCAGTGGATCAGATGATCATTGACCAGGCCCGTCGCCTGCATGTGGGCATAGACCACGGTCGAGCCGACAAACTGAAATCCCCTCCCCTTCAGGTCAGCGCTGATCAGGTCGGACAGGGGCGTGCGGGCGGGCATGTCCTTGAAGGACCTAAGGCGGTTGCGGACCGGTTTTCCGCCGACAAATCCCCAAATATAGCGGTCGAACGTTCCGAACTCCTTTTGGACCTCGAGGAAACGCCGGGCGTTGTTGATCACTCCCTTGATTTTCAGCCGGTTCCGGATGATCCCCGCGTCGGCCAGCAGCCGTCTCAGGTCCCGCTCTCCGTACCGCGCCACCCGGGCCGCGTCGAAGCCATGGAAGGCCTTACGGAAATTCTCCCTTTTATAGAGGATGGTCCTCCAGCTCAGCCCGGCCTGCATTCCTTCGAGAACCAGGAACTCGAAGATCTTGGCATCATCGTGAAGCGGCACCCCCCACTCCAGGTCATGATAGGCAGCCATGAGCTCATCGCCGTCGCCCCAGCATCTCTTCTGTTTTCCCGTCTTCATAGCCAGCCTTCCTTGCTGCCACCCTTTCCCTAAACCTTAAGGGCCCGGAGGTCGATCCGGGAGAGGTCATCCGTGCCGAGGCCTTTCGCCGCGCAGGCCGCCACGTGGGTGGAGATCGAACGGATCGAATCGAGCCCCTGCTCTCGGCGCTTTTCCTCCAGGATGTCGAGGCCGATCCGGTCCATGGCAACAGGATCGCGGCTGAAAAAGATCCGGTTGTCGGTGGCGATCTGAGCTCCGGCCACGCTGACGGTCGAGATCTTGGCCGCCTCTCCTATATGGAGCACCATTTTGTCCTTGAGGCTCGGCAACGCCAAGATGTCGGGGATGGACCGGGCGCAATAGTCGATGTGGAAGCGGACCTTGTTGGTGGTCACCCCTAGGGCGATGTTCTTGGCCGCCCAGGTCACGCCGCTGTCTTCGTTGTGCTTGAGGACGGCGATGTTGACGAGCTTGGTGATGTCTTTGGTCACGATGTTGGCGAGGAAGGACTTCTCTTCATCCTCGATGGTCACGTCGTTGAATTGGTCCGCCACATCCTCGGCGACCCGTTTGATGCCTTCGCGGTCTTCGTAGTCCATGTAGAGCCGGCGCATCTCCGACTCGTACTTCACGGCTTTCTCGTTGCCCTGGCGGGACAGTGTCCAGAGCCAGGTTACCGAGTTGAAGATATCCCGGTGCGTTCCCTCCTTGGTGAAACCGCCCTTGATGAGCTCCCGGAATTTCTTAAGGGTCCCGTCTTCATAGGAGACATAGACGTTTCGGTCGTAACCTTCCACCCAGGGCAGGATCGATTCTGGAACGTTGGTGATCCCCATGACCCGAACGCCCGCGGTGCTTTTATTGATCGTCAGGCCGGTCTTTTGGAACTCCCGGTCAGCGCGGTCCCAGATGATGATGTTGTTCTCTTTGACCCCGGCGCTTTTGAGGCCGGCGATCGTCGCATTGATAGAAGCCAGGGACGAGGAGATCCTGGGGGCGCCGACGCAGTTGATCTTGATCCCGACAATATCGTTGGGGCTGAATAGAGAGGCCCAGGCGTCCGCCGCCGTCTTCTGCCCGGCCAGCTCTTTCATCCCCGCCTCGAAGGCGCGGCTCACAGCGTCGGGGTTGTATTTCGTATCCACAAGCATATCCGACGCGGCGACCGAAACGACGCGGCTATCCGGCGCCCGGCCAAGAGCGCGACGCGACCAGCCCGCTCCTCCCAGCAGCACTGTCCCGCCTGCAAGGACTGCGGAATCTTTCAGGAACGCTCGTCTCGTTGTCTTCATGGGATCGACTCCTTGTCCGGACATTATATCAATTCTTGGCCGCGGTAATAAACCATCATTTTCGCCGGAATTGGCAACTTTCGCTGAAAGGCCGGAAAGCTATTTCGCTGCCGCGTCTGCCGCGGGATCGAGGACGGGATGCCCGGAGCCCGATGCTCCTGACAAAATGGCTAAATGGTGCTCTTGGCTATTCCTTCTTTTCTTTCGTCTCTTCCCGGATGCTGTCGGCGAGCTTCTGAACGAGGTCGGACGGCGCCCC
>DAIPLF010000372.1:0-2666 GCA_036769375.1 Candidatus Aminicenantota bacterium
AGAGCAGGCCCGGGGTCAGGCGGGCCGGTTCATAAAGACTTTAGTCACGTATGGAGAAGTCATTATCTGGAGCATCGCGCCGTAGTCGATGTCGAATCCGACTTCGTCCCCGACTTTGAGCTCGGTTTTCTTGGCGTCGATGATGAGATGGTCACTGCTGGCTCCGAGGATTTCGATATCCAGCTTCGGATAGAGCTGGGTGTAGAGGACGTCTTGGCGACCGATGTTCAAGATGGCCCTTCTGATAATCCCCCGGTCCACGAATGTGGGGATCGTTCCGAAGGCGTCAATCCCGATTTCTCCGTAGGGGAGTGAGGGTTTGACCTTGGATTCGATAACCTCAGCCACGAGGCCGAAAGCGTCGTAATGAAGCCCCGGGATCCCCTTTTCTTCGAGGTCCCGTCCTCCGAGAAGGACGGAGTCTCCGACCCGGGCGCAGTTGATTTTTTTTGCCTTCTCCACGGACTTGAGCCAGGTGTAGACCGTCGAGCAGCCGATGGAGACGAACTCAAGGGAGAGCTTGAACTTGTCCTCGATCTCTTGGGCCAAGGAAGAAAGCTGGGACATGTTGTTCTCGTCGGGCTTGACGCCGCCGAAACAGGAGAGGTTGGAGCCGATCCCGGCCAGCCTGACCCCGGCGAGGGAGACGATTTCTTCAACGGCCTTATCCAGGTCCTGGGGCATGATCCCTTCCCTCAGGTCTCCGAGTTCGACCATGAGGATCACCTTGTGGCGCCGGCCCTGGCCCAAAGCCGCCCTGGAGAGCTTCCGGATGACCTCGACCTCGGAATTGAGACTGATGTCGGCGTGATGGACCACAGCTTCAGCGTCGCTCAGAGTGGGCATCCGGAGCAGGAGCCAAGTCGCCTTGATCCCGGCTTCCTGCATCTTCCGGAGGTTGGCGATCCGCGAGTCGGCCAGGATAGAGATGCCGTTTCTCACGAAGACATCGGCGATGACGGGTTCGCCGAGAACACCCTTGGTCACTCCGATGATCTGCACACCCTTGGCTCCGTAGAGACGGACCATCTCCCGGGCGTTGTGGCCGATCTTGGCCAGGTCAATCTCCAATCTCGGCGTGTTCATCGTCAGAGGGACCTCCCCAGCAGGCTGCGGAGTTTACCTCCTGCCCGGTCCGTACAGGACCTTTCCGGGAAGGGCGCCGGTGTGCTTGTCGTGGTCGATGACGATTTGGCCGTTGACGATCACGTAGTCGATCCCGACCGGATACTGCTCCGGCTCAGTATAGGTGGCTTTATCGGCGATGGTGGCCGGGTCGAATACTACGATATCGGCGAAATTTCCCTGTTTTAAGATCCCCCGGTCCTTGAGCCCCAGCTTGGCTGCCGGCATAGAGGTCATCTTTTTCACGGCTTGGGTAAGGCTGAGGGCCTTCCGGTCGCGGACATAGACTCCGAGAAAGCGGGGAAACGTGCCGTAATTCCTGGGATGCGGCTTTCCTTGGCTGAGTGGGCCGTAGGGAGCCAGGGCTGAACCGTCCGAACAAAGCATGACCAGCGGGTGCTTGAGGATCTCTTCCGTCTGCTCCTCGCTCATGCCGAACCCGATATATCCGACATTCCCTTTCTCTTTGGCGAGGAGATCGCAGACGAACTCATAGGGGTCCTGGCCGAGCTCAGCGGCCGCCTGCTGGACCGTCTTGCCGATGAAGCGCTTGTTTTCCTCTTCATCCAGGTCGGTAAGAAGGACATTTTCCCAAGGCGTCCCCTCGATCTTCTGCATGAACTCATCGCGCAGCTTGCGCCTTTCGGCCGGATCCTCCAGAAGTTTGACAAAGGCCTGATTCCCCCCGGCCAGCGCCGACTGGGGAAAATTGACGCTCAGGCCGGTATTGTAGGCCGTGTAGGGATAGCGATCCGCCGTCACGGCCACTCCGCGCCGGGCGGCCGCTTCGACGAGGTCGAAGAGCCTCGGCATCTTCCACCAGTTGATGGTCCCGCATGATTTGAAATGCGAGATCTGCAGGGGAAGCCCGGCCTCTTCGGCGATGTAGACGGCCTCGGCCACAGCTTCGATGACAAAGTTGTCCTCGCTCCGGACATGGGTGGAATATATGCCGCCGTGTTTCGCCGCCACCCGGCAGAGCTCGACCACCTCCTCCGTGGAGGCAAACCCGCTCGGCGTGTACTCGAGCCCCGTGGATATTCCGAACGCCCCCTGTTCCATGGCCTCGGCCACCAGCTTCTTCATGAGCTCGAGCTCGGCTGGAGTCGGCTTCCGGCGGTCCTCGTTCATGACGTACTCGCGGATCGTCCCCTGGCCGACCAGGGTGATGTAATTGAAGGCCAAGCCTGATTTTTGGACTCTGGCCAGGTATCCGGCGAGGTCGACCCAGTCCCGTTCGAGCCCGTATCTTTGCTGAAACCTCTTCTCTTGCTCCGAGACCTCTTTCTTAAAGGGGAAGGCGGAGCCGCCGCAGTTGCCGCTGACTTCCAGGGTCACTCCCTGCCGGATCTTGCTCTCTCCCTTCGGGTTGACCAGGAGCTCGGCGGCATCGGTGTGGGCATGGATGTCGATAAAACCTGGAGCGATCGTTCTTCCCGCTGCGTCAATGACGGTCCGGGCCTGGACGGAGCCGAGGTCTCCGATCGCCTGGATGCGCTCCCCGAGGATACCGATATCAACTCTTAGCACTTTGTCGCTCA
>DAIPLF010000373.1:0-2666 GCA_036769375.1 Candidatus Aminicenantota bacterium
GAGGCCTGGACATGGGCGTCGGGTTCCGTGTCATCCAGGGAGAAAAAACGGGCTATGCCTTCTCGGACGACCTGGAATTCCCCCGGCTCAAGGAGGCGGCCGAGACAGCGGCCCTTATCGCCTCGGGCGCGGTCAAACAGCCGCCCGCGGCATTCACCCCCCTCTCCCCTCCCTCCTATTACCTGGTCAAGGTCTCGCCCGACACCATAGCCTCGAAGGAAAAGGCCGCGCTCCTCATCAAGGCCAATGCGGTGGCTCGCGCCCATGACAAGCGGATCACCCAGGTCGGCGTCAATTTTTCCGACATCAACAAAAAGATCATGATCGCCAACTCCGAGGGCTTGTACGTCGAGGACAGCCAGACCCTCTCCCGGTTCGGCGTGATGTGCGCCGCCCTGGAGGGGACGCAGCGGAGCATGGGCTACGAATCCAAAGCCGGATCTTACGGCTTCGAGCACTACGATCTTTCTCTCTCCGAGGAATACGGCAAGAAGGCGGCCGAGATAGCCATCCGGCTCCTCCCGGCGGAGGACGCTCCGGCCGGCGAGTTTCCGATCGTCATCGGCCCCGGCCAAGGGGGGATCTTCTTCCACGAGGCCATCGGCCACAGCCTCGAGGGTGACGGCATCAGAAAAAAGACTTCAGCATTCTGGGATAAGCTGGGCCAGCCCATCGCCTCGCCGGTCGTCACCCTAGCCGACGACGGAACCTACAAGGGCTCCTGGGGAGCGGTCAATGTCGATGACGAGGGCTGCGTCGGCAAGAACACCATCCTCATCGACAAGGGCGTCTGCGCCGCCTTTATCCAGGATAAGCTCAACGCCAAGCTGATGAAAACTGGCCAGACCGGGAACGGCCGCCGCGAGTCCTATCAGTTCTACCCCATCCCGCGGATGACCAACACGTACCTCCACGCCGGCCAGTCGAAGCCGGAGGACATCGTCAAGTCCGTGGACAAGGGTCTGTTCATCGCCAAGATCGGTGGGGGGAACGTCTCGCCGACCACAGGCCGGTTCGTCTTTTCGGTGACCGAGGGATACATGATCGAGGGCGGCAAGGTCGCTCAACCCCTCAAGGGAATCATGCTCATGGGCAGCGGCCAGGAAGTGCTCAAGAACATCTCCATGGCCGGCGACGACCTCCTGGTCATCGGCGGGGGAACCTGCGGCAAGGACGGCCAGTCCAAGCCGGTCGGGTTCGGCAATCCCACCCTCAAGGTCGACAGGATCACCATCGGCGGGAAAAAGGCGTAAGGGAGAAAGACCATGGACTTCAACAAGACAGGCGAAGACGTCGTCAAGAAGGCTCTAGAGTACGGTGCCGATGAGGCGGAGGCCTTCATCGAGAACGTCAAGGAATTCAATGTCAACGTGCGCAAAGGCGAGGTGGAAACACTGCAGAAATCCGTCTCCAAGGGCCTCGGCCTCCGGGTTTACATCAACAAGGCTCTCGGGTTCTCCTACACCTCGGACCTGTCCACCGAATCCCTGGAAGAAACGGTCAAGAGGACGGTCGACTTGGCCAGGATCACGGAGTCCAAGCCCTGGCAGGGTTTGCCCGATTTCGGGCCGCTGCCCCTGGCCAACCTCGACCTCTACGACCCGGAAATCGCCGCGGTCCCCGATGAAAAGAAGATCGCCATCGCCAAGGAAGTCGAGCGGATCGCCACGGCCCAGGACAAGCGCATCACCAACAGCGAAGGAGGCTCCTTCTCCAACACGGAACGGGAAGCCGGGCTCTTTAACTCCAAGGGCATCTCCTATGTCCTGAAAGAGACGAGCTGCGGCTTCAGCGCCTATGTGATCGCCGGCGAGGGCGACAACATGCAGGGAGGGGGCTGGTCGAGCAACAAGAGGTTTTTTAGGGAATTGGCGCCGGTGGAGGATGTCGCCAAGAGGGCGGCCCAAAGGGCGGTGGAAATGCTGGGCGCGAAACCCGTCGAAACGAAGAAGGTGCCGGTCATCTTCGAGCGCTATGCCAGCCCGGCCTTCTGGATGGGGATCTTATTCTCCCTCAACGGTGACGCGGTCTATCGGAAGGTGACTTTCATGACCGAGATGCTCGAAAAGCAAATCGCCTCACCGCTCATCACCATATACGATGATCCGACCAGGCCGAGGTTTCTGGGCTCCTTCCCGTTTGACGGCGAAGGCAACGTCACCCGGAAGATCATTGTCCTCGACAAGGGGGTCCTCAAGACTTTCTATTACGACTCGCAGACAGCCCGGAAAGCCGGGGTCAAGGTCCATACCATGGCCCGGCGGTACGGGTATAAGGGCGGACCCTCGGCGGGCTCCATTTGTATCACGGTCGAGAACGGGAAGGACGACCCGGCGGCGCTCTTCAAGGACGTCAAGGAAGGCCTCCTGGTCACCGGGATGAGAGGCGCAGGAACCGACACCACTACGGGCGCATTCTCAGTGGGCTGCAGCGGGTTCTGGATCCTCGATGGCGCCAAGGCGTTTCCGGTCGACGGCGTCACCCTCGGCGGGACGACGCTCGAGATCCTCAAGGGGATCGACAGGGTCGCTAATGACCTGGACCTGAGGGGCACCTTGAACAGCCCCTCATTCCGAGTGACCGAGATCACGGTCGGAGGGAAGAAGGCCTAGCGGGAAAACTGTCCGCATCTCTGGCGGCAATGCAAAGCGAAAAAGGCTACAATA
>DAIPLF010000374.1:0-2651 GCA_036769375.1 Candidatus Aminicenantota bacterium
TAATTCATCTCGTGGATCTCGGGCTTGACCGCGGTGTAGAGATTGACCGGCACGTTGACCAGTCCGAACGAGATCATGCCTCTCCAGGAGGGGCGGCCGCCCGCGGGCTTGTCCTCGTGGGGCGGATGGCCGTTGCCCTTGTCCTTCGGGCTGCTCTTCGGGGTTTTGTTGGGTTTGGGCATGGGTTCCTCCTCCGGCCCGGCCTTAGCGGGCGATCTTGTAGTTGAAATCCGCGGTCCCGAGCGCGGCCCAGATCTTGAGCCAGACCATGATCATCATCTCCAGTCCGCGGGCGGCGGTCAAGTCGCCGAGGTCGAGGACCGTCCTCCAGCCGAACTCGTCCCGGAGGAAACGGGCGACGCGATCGCGGGCCTCGGGGTCGTTGCCGGCCACAAAGAGGTCGTGGTCCCCTCCAGCCAAGCCGGCGGGGTTGACCATGACATGGGCGGTGACGGTATTGAGCGCCTTGACCACGAGCGTTGACGGATGGGCCCGCTGGATCCGCTCGGCCAGGGAATCCGTGTTGACGACGAACATCTCCATCTCGCCGGACTGCCACGGGCCGAGGGCGTTGGAGATGTCGATCAGGATCTTGGCCTTGAGATCGGCCGGCCGGACCGTGGCCAGGGCCTCGAGCGAGGCGTGTCCGGCGGTCGCGTTCATGAGCAGGTCGCCGTGGGCGGCCGCTTCGGCGAAGGAGCCGACCAGGACCTTCTTGTGTTTGGAGAGCCAGTCGCGGAAGCTGACCGAGTCGTCCCCGCCCGGCTTTTCCTCCATCTTTCGCCGGACCTCACGCGTGCCGAGCATGACTTCGTGGCCCCGTTGGGTCAAGGCGGATGACAGGGTTTTCCCGACATCGCCGGTACCGAAGATCCCGATCTTCATTTCAGCCTCCTTGCGCGCATGCAGGGGGCAGCCAGACTGCTCGGGCAACCCAATCCTACCCCCGCAATAATTAAGCAAGATTCGTGCCACAGAAGGGCATTACCGCATATCTTATTTATTATGTATAAGATACATAACATATTAGTAAATATATCGATATCAACAATTTAGGCCATATTGAGCAGCCACGGGATCGAAGGTGATTCGCGGAGACGCGCGAGCCGCCTTGTCGGCGCCGCTCCCGTTCAACGAGCCGCAACCGGCCCAGACGGCCCACAAGATTCACTTGGAGTACCTAGTTTATGAATGGCGGGGGAGACGACCTTGTAAATAAGAGCCGGAAGCTTGATGTGAAAGCATGAGCCGGGAGGGTTCTAAATTGATCGCAGGCGATCCATGGAGGGAGCGCGCGCAGGACTGGCTGCCGGAGCCAAGGGCGCTCGGGACAGCCAGAAGACAGGAAGGCCAGTGCGGCATCCGCCCGCAGATCAAAAAAAGGTCCCGGGGAAGGGCCCCAGAGTGCAGTATTCCGCAGAGTAATCGTCATAGAGCCGGATATACCGAACGCGAGGTCGTCCTCAGGGGAAACCGGCGAATGTAACATTTCCACAGCTGCACATAGGGAGGGCAACGGAATATCCACAGATTGAGGGTATTCCTAACGTGTTGAGAGCAAAAGGAATAAAAAGCCTCCCCGTCAAGAGTCGCATAACGTTTATTATGTAAACTAATATCGGGAGCTCGAAAATGGGCTCCCCAGGCAGGCGGTCTCGAGGGCTCCGGGCTACCCTTTGAGGGTCGGGGCTTCGTCTTTCTTCCGGATCTGCTCGATGATCTCCTGCAGGATGGAGATGATCTCCTGCTTGGAGATCGTCTGCTTTTTGAACTCGAGCCGCAGCCGGAACCGGTCGGTGTCGTCCGGAACGAAATTGAAGACGTAGTACTTGAGCTTCTTTGTTTTTCCCTTGAGGTATTTGGCCAGGTCTCGGGTGTCTTCACGGGTCAGCCTGCGATCGGCGATGCTCTGAGCGAGCTTGATCATGTCGTCTTCGGTCTTGAGCTTGGCGATCTCCACGAGCGTGGATTGGCTGAAGCCGCCGGCCTTGGCGATGATGTCGCGGGCCCTCTTAGGGATGTCGGCGATCGACAGTATCTCGGTGATGGTCGACCGGGCTTTGCCGATCTTGGCCGAGATCTGCTCGTGATTGTAGCTGTGGATGTCCGCCAGGGCCTTGAGCCCGTCGGCTTCCTCGAAGATATCGAGGTCCTTGCGCTGGAGGTTTTCGATGAGGGCGATCTCCATGGCTTCGGCATCCTCGACGTCCATGTCGATACAGGGCAATTCCTTGAGGCCGATATTCTTGGCAGCCATATACCGACGTTCGCCGGCGATTATCTCGAAGCGGCTGCCCCTCGCCCGGACCAATATAGGTTCCAGGATGCCTTTGGACCTGATCGAGTCCTGGAGCTCTTCGATATTCCCGAGCTCGCAGCGGGCTTGATGGGGGTTGGGGTCGATCTTGTCGAGAGGGATCATGCGGATCCGGGGTCCGAGCGACCGTGAAGAGATGAGATCGACGAAATGGCCGTCATGTTTCATGCCGACTGTCGGGGGCAGACCCGATTTTTTAGTTTTTTGCACGGCTCATCAGCTCCTCGGCGATTTTCCGGTATTGTTCGGCCCCTATGGAACTGGGCGCGTAGGTGAAGATGGATTCCCTGTAGGCCGGGCTCTCCTCGAGCTTGACGCTCTTCGAGATATAGGT
>DAIPLF010000043.1:0-1061 GCA_036769375.1 Candidatus Aminicenantota bacterium
CATCCGGCTCTGGCTCAGCCCAGGTATCGCTTTTCGAGATATTTCCATTGGGCCTTCTGGCCCTTCGGCTATTGTTTTTTCTCCAGCTCTTTGAGCTTTTGCTCAGCGCCCGTTTTGATCCTTTCCAAACGGCCCTTGTCTGCTGCCGTGTCCTTGGGGATGGCCTCCAAGGCCTTCTTATAATAGGTGATGGCCAACTCTTTGTCCCCGTTGTTCAGGTAGGCTTCGGCCAGGCTGTCATAGACGTTGGCCGATCCGGGGAAAGCGTCTACGTTGAGCTTAAGCACGGCGATCGCTTCTTTGTGACGGCGGATGTTCATCAGCTGATAACCGACCCCGTTGACCGCTGCTTCGTTGAACTCATCGGGGTGTTTCTTCCTAAATTCGGGGAAGAGCCTTACGGCCTCGTCGGCGCCTTTTTCCAGGACCGCCTTAAAAAAGCTGGTGCCGGGAGAGTCGTGCTGGTCATAGCCGAGATAGGCGATGCCGAGCTCTTTGTCGCCGCCGATGGCCGCTCTGACGAGGTCCTGGCTGATGCTCAGCCCGTTGAAGCTGTTCGTCAGATAGACCAGGCCGATCTTCTGTTTCTTGTAGCCGACGATATAGTTCCGGAAAATGCCGTAATCTCCCCACTGCCAGAACGTATCGCCGTTCGGCGTCCGTTCCAGGCCGAAGCCGAGTCCCCAAAAGACATCCTTGGAGACGTCGATCTGCGGCTTGAGCATCTCCTGGATTGTTTCAGGCTTGAGCCCGGTGTCGTTCATCATGGCGATGACGAATTGGGCGTAGTCCTTGGCCGTCGTGTAAAGGGTAGCCCCGGCATGTGCCTGGGTCCTTTTCCGGAATTTTCCGTCTGTTTCACCCAGCACATCATGTCCCACGGCGGCTTCATT
The DNA here is from genome assembly GCA_036769375.1 of Candidatus Aminicenantota bacterium. Lineage (GTDB taxonomy): Bacteria > Acidobacteriota > Aminicenantia > Aminicenantales > UBA8522 > UBA8522. The sequence continues at coordinate 894 of DAIPLF010000043.1, forward strand.
TTCGTATCTTTCCTGCCAGACCAGGCTGCTCGCGGCCATGCCCAAAGGATCGATGACCATCTCCTTCATAATGACTTCGAGGGGCTTTCCCTTGAGGTATTCCATAACCCTCTGAAGGTACATGTACCCGTCCGCGGAATAGCGGTACCTGGTCCCGGGTTCAAAAAA
>DAIPLF010000043.1:1161-2455 GCA_036769375.1 Candidatus Aminicenantota bacterium
AGTTTCTTGCTCATCGGAACCCTCCTGTTATTCTCTATTAATAATTACGTCCTCTTCGAGAAATGGTTGTTGCGGCACGGAAATCAGATCTTGATGAGAATCCTGTTCTTATAGAGCCAGAAACACATCAGCCAGAGGAAGGCCCAGGCGGCGAGGCTGGTGAAAATCTCGGCCGGAAGCGCCCCTGCCCAGCCGAAAAGTCCCCTTGTGAACGGCTGAACGAGCTTTGTGACCCACGAAGTCCCGCCGCTCTCGGTGAAAAGGTAGATGAACAGGGAATTCAGGCCGACGATGTTGAAGAAGACGGCCCACCTCCAGCTCTTGCGGATGTCGATCATCCAGAAGGACAGCGCCAGGGCCAGCAGGCAGAACCCGCCGCTGGCCAGGACGAAAGAGCTTGTGCAGATCCGCTTGATCATCGGCGACACTGGGGTCAGGGCGAAGCCGGCGGCGACCCCGACGAGTCCGGCGATGGCGAGCGTGCGCAGCTTCGTCCCGGGCGGGCGGCCGCTCCGAAGGAGCTGGCCGGCAAGAGCGCCCCAGATCGTATGGGCAGCCGTCGGGATGGCGTTAAAGGATACCCAGTGACCGGACGAAAGCTCGCCTGAGATCAACATGTCCACCCACGAGCCGAAGTTGTGGTCGGGGACGAAGGGCTGGTTGTACCCCGGAACCCAGAAGATGCGGTAGATGAATTCGGTGAGGAGGATCAAGGCAAAGCTCCAGGCGACCTGGGCCCGCGGCCGCCGCCTCATCAGGAAATAGGCGATAGGGTAGGTTATACCGAGCTGCGCCAGAACGTTCTGGAAGCGGAAGGTGATACGGCCCGGCCCGATGCAGTAGAGCGCCCAGCCCAGCAGGAGGAGGATGAGGGACCGGACGATGACGTGCCGGGTGATCTGGGCCCGGTTTTGGCCGCGTTCTTCGCGCTTGGCCACGGAAAAAGCCAGGGCCGCGCCGACGATAAACATGAAAAAGGGTTGCACGAGGTCCCAGAAGCGCAACCCGGCCCAGGGGTGATGGTCAAGCTGCGTGCCGATGGCGTGGAGGATCGTCCCGCCAAGCCGGGGGTCTCTGAGGTGTTCGTATAGGAGCGTGCTCTCCCCGATGAGGAGGAACATGGTGAAACCGCGGAAAAAGTCCAGGGAAAGCAGTCGTCCCTGGATCGTCCTGCCGGCGGCGCTCGAGTCCTTCATGGTGTTACCTCGGAGAAGATCTGTTTCAGCCTGTGCCCACTTCGGGCATCGGTCCCAATTCTAAAACAGAAAGCCGCCGCCCGTCATCTTTTTTCCCT
>DAIPLF010000043.1:2555-9619 GCA_036769375.1 Candidatus Aminicenantota bacterium
GGCCCTATTGACAGCTCTCCGGCGGGGAGATATATTCGTCGGGAATCAACAGGCCCACATCCGCTCCATGAGGTCGATCATGGCCGGCTTGAAAAATAGGACTTTGGGATGGGCTTTCTTCGGGGGTTTTATCCTCGTTGTCGTCATCTACCTCTGGGTTATTTTTCCCTGGATGTTGGATTGGGGCGCCGGCGCGTCCGAGTCTGTCATGTCTCTTCCGGGAGACGGGATCGTGCCCAACCCGTCGTATAGAAGCACCCGCGCCCTGACGATCGCCGCCCCGGTCGAAGCTGTCTGGCCCTGGATTGCGCAGCTCGGCCAGGACCGCGGCGGGTTTTATAGTTACACTTGGTTCGAGAACCTGCTCCTGGCCGATATACACAACGCCCGCGTCATCAACGGGGACTGGCTGGAAAGGCGGGAAGGGGAGCTCCTGCCCCTGACTTCCCCGAATTATCCGCTGGGGTTGGTTAAGTGGAAGGAAAAAAGCGTCGGGCCCCACATCAGGATATTCGAGCCTAATTCGGCCATGGTCCTTGATGGCTGGGGGAGTTTTGTCCTTCTCCCACTCGGAAGCGGGAAAACCCGGTTCGTCGTCCGCGATCCCACGAAGCCCATGCCCCTGCCTGTAAAGCTCCTTTGGCAGCTCCTTTTCGAGCCCGGCCATTTTGTCATGGAGCGCCAGATGATGAAGGGCATCAAGGAGCGGGCCGAAGCCGGGTTGGGCCCGGGCACCGCAGGACAGAGCCTGGCAACGACCGGCTTTATTCTGACCGCTCTCGGCGGCGTCCTCTTCGTCGCCTTCGTCCGCCGGAAATGGCCCTGGCTGGCGGTCCCGCTTGCCTATGCGGCCCTGATCGTCGTCGCCACAGGCGATCCTCAGGCGGCCTTGGTCGGGTTCACTTCGTTTGGGCTGATCATCGCCGGCTGCCTCTACTTCCGGCGCTGGTGGTGGGCCTACCTGCTGTCCATGTTCGTCTATGTCAACGTCGGGCTTCTTATGCCTTGGGACGCCTACACGGCCTTCGGTCTCATCTTCCTGCTGGCTTTCCTTCTGCTGGTGCTGCGCATGCTCTCCAAAAAAGAGCTGGTGAGCAGCATCAAGTCCCGGGAGGAGGCGAGGCTGAAGAACCGCGGTTGAGGGCTGCCCTTTCGGCTATTCAGGAAATCAGCCTGACCTCCAGCCGCTCCAGCCCGTGTTCATCGACTTCTTTCTCATATTTCTTAAGGAAGGGCTCGATCTTCTTCTCGTATTCTTCCCATTCCATGGTATCGAGGCTTTCTTCATTGTACTTGCGCCCGAAATCCCGCTCGGCCAGGCCGTCGATGAGCATGTTCCAGAAGACGTCCTCATCGTACTCTTCCCAGAGACTGCGCATCTCCTCGTCCAGTTTTCGGGAAGGGTAATAGCGGCCTTCGAACTCGTCGAATTCGACCCGGTCCTTGAGCCCGGCCGACGGCGCAAAGGACATGATGTCTTCCGCCAGCTTGTCGTACTCCTCGAGCCGTTCTTCGCTGCGGTAGGAATTGACCAGCCAGTTGCCCAGATAGACGAGATTGAGGAGTTTCCGGTATTGATCTTGGGATAGCGTGATTTGCATGGAGGCCCTCACATTTTCATTCCGGCGTTGGTCGGTCAGCGATTATAGAGCCTTTGACCGGCGGGGTCAATCGCTCCTCCGGCCCTCTGCCGGATCCGCCCTCCAGGGTCGACCCGGCCCTCAGGGTTGCGGCCGAGACGCGGGGTCCTCTTCATTCCACGTAGGTTCGGGGCAAAAGAGGATTCAGACCGATGAGGATCTTGTAGTCCGCGACTCCGCTCGCCTCGGCCAGGTCGTCCGCCGCCAGGCTCCAAGACCTGTCGGGGTCGATGAGCGTCACCTCATCACCGACCTGCACCTCGCGGTCATTGCCCAGCCCGACCATGGTGTGATTCGAAGTCACAGCTCCCAGAACGGGGAACCGCTTCTTCCGGATCAGGACTTGGACCTTGCCGCCGAACAAAAAAGGATAGCCGTCCGAGTAGCCGATCCCGACAGAAGCCACCCTCATATCTTTATCGGCTTTAAAAGCTCGCAGGTAAGAAAACGGCTCTCCGGCGGCGAGTCCCTTGACGAAGCTGACTTTCGCCGTGAGCTTAAGCGCCGGTTTCAAGCCCAGAGAGTCCTCTTTCCTTGTCCGGGCATTGGGATAATAACCGTAGAGCGTGATTCCCGGCCTGATCATATCGAGGGCGAACTCGGACGAGGTGAAGATCGCAGCGCTGCTGGCGGCGTGCTTCAGTCCCAAGCTGATCCCCTTGGCCTCGGCGGCGGCGCAGACCTGGAGGAATAGGCGAAGCTGTTCTTTATCGAAATCGGGGTCTTCGGTCAGCGTCGTGCAGACACCGTCGATCTTGAGGTGAGACAGAGAAGCCGTCTTTTCGATCAGCGGCAGCGCCTGGCCTGGAGCTGCTCCCGTACGGCCCATCCCCGTGTCGATGTCGATATGGACGGATCCGGTCTCGCCCAGCCGCGCGGCTGCCTCCTCCAGATAGGCCACCTCCTCGGTGAAAACAGACTGGCTGATCTTCCGCCGGATGATCTCCCCGCCGTCGCGGCGGTCGAAGGGGCCGAAGTTCAGGATCGGGCAGCGGATGCCGGCCTCCCTCAGGGCCACGGCCTCCTGCAATTTGCCGACCATCAAGGAATGGACGCCGGCCTCTTCCAGGGCTTTGGAGGTGCCGACGAGCCCGTGGCCGTACGCGTTGGCCTTGACCACGGCCATGACCGGCACCCTGACCCGGTTGCGGATCTGAGAGAGATTCCAGCGGAGACGGGACAGACTGACCTCGACTCGGGGATCCCGGCGGCCGCTCACGCCGGCGGCCGTTTCTCCGCCTGGCTTCGGCCCGCCGCCTGGCGCGCTCAATCCCTCCGCAGACAGAGCCGCCACCGGGCCGGCCCCCAGCGCCTTGATGAAATTCCGTCTTTTCATGAGCGTCATTGTAGCACGACTGCTTCCAGATGACACCCCGCGAGCAGGGAGCGTTCGGGGGGCTGACTTCTGCCGCTTACCGTGTTATAATCCGAGCATATATATATGTTTAGTAGTGTTTGCTGAACGGTCCACCCCGCCCGGGCCAGCCTGCATCCATGGAACTTAAGAACAAGGACACGGTCGTGGTCGTCGGAGGAGGGCCTGCTGGCGCTTTCTTCGCGCTTCATTTTCTGCGATTGTCCAAAGTCCGGGGGCTGGATGCTCGTCTCGTCATCATCGAAAAAAGGGGAGAGACCGGGCCGCCCGAGTCAGCCCATCATTTGTCCTGCCGGGAGGGATGCAACTATTGCGCCGGGGGTCTCTCTCCGAAGCTGACCGAAGCACTGGAGCAGGAAGGGCTCTTCCTGCCCGAGGACATCATCGCCGGCATGATCCGCTCTCTGACCATCCATGCCCATTGGAAGAATATCGAGCTCCGGGTCCCCGCGGACAAAAAAATGTATGCCGTGTTCAGGGGCTCCCGTCCCAAGGGAAGGGTTAACCGGGACCGGAATTTCGATTCTTTCCTGCTCGAAAAGGCCAGAGAAGCGGGGGCTCAAGTTGTTTTTGGCAATGTCTACGACCTCGGCTGTTCAGAAGAGGGAAAGCATTTGGTCCTCTACCAGCCGATAAAAAGCGGAGGAGAGCCCGGCGAAGAAACCGGGCGGACCATCGAAGCGGACTTCCTTGTCCTGGCCGGGGGGGTCAACCAGTCCCTAGGCCAGCCCATGAACAAAACCCCCTTTTGGGATGTTGTGCGCAAGGCGGTTCCGGGCTACTCCCCACCCAGAGTGAGACGGGCTCTGATCTGCGAGGTGGAGATCCAGGCGGAGCTGGAAGCCTTCCTGGAGGGAGAGATCTATTTCGTCGAATACGGATCTGAGACCCTGAAGATCGAAATGTCCTCTCTGATTCCCAAAGGGAGGTATATCACGGCGGCGCTGTTGGGCCGGTCAGTGGACGATCTGGGAAGCAGAGACGGCCTGGGTTTGATCAAAGAATACCTCGACCTTCCCCAAATCAAAAGGATCCTCCCATTTGGAGCGGCGATGAGGCCCGTCTGCCTGTGCGCTCCCAACATGACCGTCGGGGCGGCTTCCCGGACAGTCGGGGAACGGGCCGCGGTAGTAGGAGACATGGCCTGGGCCAGGCTCAATAAGGACGGCATTTATTCCGCCTACCTCACGGCCTCGGCCCTGGCCCGGGCTGTCCTGGAGGCGGGTATCGATGGCCGGAGCCTCCGGGCCGCCTATGTGCCGGTCATCAGGCAGCTCAAGCGCGATAACAGCTTTGGCCGGGTTCTCTTCATGCTCAACCGCCTTGTCTTCGCCAACCCGACACTCAGCCGGATTCTTTATCAGGCCGTTCTCACGGAAAGGAAGAAGAAGCCGCAGCGGGCAAGACGGCTCGCCGATACCCTGTGGAAAATGGCCAGCGGTGATGACACCTATCGGGCCGGACTCCGGGCCATGTTCCACCCGCTGGCGGTCTGGTCGATTGCCGGCGGCCTCCTCCTGACGATGCGAAACTTCCTGACCGAACAGTTCTTTGGCCTGCGCTGGCACAGGCTGGGGCGCTATCCGACCGGCCTCCATAAAGAAGACATGGAGGCCAGGAGGGTAGAGTTCCTGCGGGTCGGCCGCCCCGGTTCTCGTCCGGGAAGGCCGGCGTTCGAGAGCATGTATTCCATCACCGTCAAAAGCGAGCCGGGAAAAATTTTCCGCTACTTGGGGACATTCGGAGATGGAAACCGCAAGTATTTCAAGCCGCGCTGGCTCCAGGTGGAGAGAATAGGCGGCCGGCCCAACGAGCCGGGGAGTCTGATCCGCTATCTTACACCTTTCCGGTTCCTTGATTTCCAGGTGACCCTCGAGAGTCGGGTCGAAGACAAGGTCCTGGTCTACAGGGTGAAGTCCGGGTTTGCGGAGGGCGGGATTCTCATCTTTGATATCGAGAAGGAGAAATCCGGAGTTGCCGGGCTTTCCATCTACGTGGCATTTGATATCGCCCTGGGGAAAAAATGGACGGAGAAAATATTCTGGTTCCTTTTCCGGTATTTTTTTCCCGGTTTTGTCCACGATGTTCTATGGAACCACTCCCTCTGCCAGCTCAAAGACATCATTGAAAAGGATTCCGCTTAAGGAAGGGCTGGGCCCTGGCCCGACCAATCGAGCCGCCCGTTCCTTCTGAGGAAATGGACGGTCTGGAGGAACGTCGGCAGTCCGGTCCTTCCTCCGGGTTTGGTGCATTTGATCGCCGCCACCGCCGCCGCGAACTCGGCGCACCTCTGAACTTCCCAATGTTGGGCCAGGCCGTAAGCGAATGCGCCATGAAAAGCGTCCCCGGCGCCCGTCGTATCCACGGCAGCGACTTTGAAGGCCCTGCCCTCGCCTCGTCCCTCGGGGGATGAATAAACGTAGCCCTCCCGCCCAAGGGTGATCATGGCCGTCTCCGGACCGAGCCGGTGGATTGCCTGGAGGCCCCCCACCGGGTCGCCGGCATACCCGATCTGGGCGGCGAAAGCCCGGGGGGCGATGAGGACACTGATCTCCTGGAATAACTCCGGGCACTTGCTGAGGCTCACGGTGAGGTCGGCGACCACCGGAACCCCCGCGCGACGCGCCGTGCGGGCAGCGGCCAGGGCCAGATCCGGGTAGTAATCATCGACGAGAAGGACGTCACATTCGGCGATGCGGCTCAAGTCGGGGAGGACAGCCCGCTCCAAGCCTGCGGCGGGCCGGTGAAAAATGGTCCTTTCGCCCGAAAGGCTGTCCACATGGATAAAGCTGAACGGGCTCGTGCCCTGCGGGATTCCGGCCACGCCCTCGAGCTTGATGCCTTCGGCAGCGAGTTCCGAGGCGACTTGTGCCCCGACCTCGTCATGGCTGAGGAAGCTGAACAGAAAACAAGTCGCCCCGAGGCGCGCGCAAGCGACCAGGGCGGTGCCGACGAGCCCCCCTCCCTGGACCCGGTACTCCTCGACCGCGGCAGTCCCGCCCCAGGCGATCCGGGGAGCCACGAAGATGTGGTCCAGACAGCAGATGCCGGCCCCGGCGATCCGGGGACCGCGCCGCTTCGTTCGTCCAGCTAATCGGTCCATCCTCTTCTGGAAATTATCATACGCCCGAAACTCCCGTCAAGTGAGGCTCACGGGTTTGTCGCCAACTCACCCTCGCCTTGGCCAGATAAAACGTGCCCGCTCACTCCTCATACGGGTTTCTCCTGCCACTGCCCCTCGCTTCGGTAAAAAAATACGAGCAGTTCCTAGTTTACCCTGGCGAGCTTGTCATTGTCTTTGGGGGGCGAAATCGGCTAGGATGGAGCGATGCCGGATCCTGGAGCTGGAGTCAGATGAGCGACATGAGGCCGGAAAACGGGCTCGAGCGGAAGCTGGGGCTTTTCCCGCTGACCAATATCGTGATCGCCAACATGATCGGGGCGGGAATATTCACAACATCCGGGCTCCTGATGTCCGACCTGAAGGACCCGCTCATCATGCTGGGGCTCTGGGCGGTTGGAGGGGTGATCGCTCTCTGCGGGGCCCTGAGTTACGGCGAGCTTGGAGCGGCTATCCCCAAAGCCGGTGGGGAGTATGCCTTTCTCTCCAAGCTCTTCCATCCTCTTTTCGGGTTCCTGAGCGGCTGGGTGTCCCTTTTTGCCGGCTTTTCGGCGCCGATCGCCGCCTCGGCCATCGGTTTTTCGGAATACCTGACCCGGGCATTTCCCGGTCTTCTGCACATATCTCACTCCGGAGACCCTATCGAAGGAACGATCGTCAAGAAGACCCTGTCCATCCTGGTGATCTTCATATTCACTCTCATCCATGCCCGGGGCATCGAGGTCGGGGCCAGAGTGCAGAATTTCCTCACGATACTCAAAGTCGCCCTGATCACCGGACTCATCGTCCTGGGATTCAGCCTGGGCCGCGGAGACCTGGGACACCTTGCCCAAGGCGGCGGGTTCAAGTTCGATTTCGGCGGGTGGAAAACCATCGGGCTCTCGCTGATGTGGATCATGTTCGCCTACAGCGGCTGGAACGCCTCCGC
>DAIPLF010000044.1:0-9579 GCA_036769375.1 Candidatus Aminicenantota bacterium
CCCCAGATCATTCTCTCCGGATTCGTCTTTCCGATCGAAAACATGCCGCGTCTGATCCAAGGCCTGACTTATGTGATTCCCCTGCGCTATTTCCTGGTCATCATCCGGGGACTTTTCCTCAAGGCGGTTGGACTGGACGCCCTCTGGGACGAGACGGCAGCCCTCGTCGTCTTCGGTCTGGCGATCCTGGCATTGAGCGTGCTGCGCTTCAGGAAAAAACTAGAATAGGCTTGCGGATGAATTCCCACCTCCTTTTTTGCCAAAGACGGTGAATAATGCTATCGTCTACAAGAAAAATTGAGGTCAGAAATGAGATCCTCGGCCCTTAGATTCGGCATCACGATTCTCCTCGGTATGTGGCTATCCGGCTGCCGCCCCCAATCTTTCGGAACAGTCAAGCCTGAGGAGGCCGGGCTGTCCGGGAAGCAGCTGCGCCGTCTCGACCGCATCCTCAACGCCGCCCTCCTGCGGAAGGATTTTCCTGGCGCTGTCCTGCTTGTCGGGAGGCATGATAAGATCCTCTTCCGGAAGGCTTATGGGGATTGCCAGTGGGTTCCCCAGAGAAGGGCGATGGAGGAATCGATGATCTTCGACCTGGCTTCCATCACCAAGCCCCTGGCGACGGCCACCTCCCTCATGATCTTGGTTGAGGAGGGGCAAATCAGCCTGGATGAGAAGGTCAAGGATTACGTGCCTGAATTTGTCGCCTATGTCGACCCATCCGGCAAGACAGGGGAAGACGCCCGGATCTGGCATCTCCTGACCCACACTTCGGGCCTCCCCCCTTATACCGTGCCGGGCGGACAGGCGGGAGTTGAGGAGCTATTCGGCCAGTCCCTTTCCACGGAACGGCTGGTCACCCATATCGCCCAGCTCCCCAAGACCGACCCCCCTGGCACGGCGCTTCACTACAGCTGTCTTGGGTATATCACCTTGGCCCATATCATCAAGAAGGTCAGCGGGCAGGACATCGCTCAATTCAGCCAGGAACGCATCTTTGAGCCTTTAAAAATGAAGCAGACGTTCTATTGTCCACCTAAGAAAGACCGGAACCTCTGTGTGCCGACAGAAGTTGTCGGGGATAAGCCTTTGATCGGGGTCGTCCACGATCCCCTGGCCAGGCTGCAAGGCGGCGTCTCCGGCAATGCGGGGCTCTTTTCGACCGCTGACGACCTGGCCATATTCGCTGAGATGATGCTCCACAAGGGAACGTACAAGGGAGAGCGCATCCTCAGCCCCTTGACCGTGACGAGGATGACCTCGGTCTTCCCGAAAGCCGCCTTCAGCGGGCGAGGGCTCGGCTGGGACCTGGATTCACCTCAAAGCACGAACGGCGGCGACCTCTTCGGGCCGAACTCCTACGGACACACAGGGTATACGGGGACCTCGATCTGGATCGACCCGGACACCGAAACGTACGTCATCTTTCTGACCAACCGCGTCCATCCCGATGACAAAGGGGCGATAAGCGCCATGCGCAGCCGGGTGGCCAACGTCGTGGCGGCCGCGATCGAGGACCCCAAGAGCGCCAGAGCAATGCGATGAGCCTTCACCCGGCAGAAGCCAAGGTCATTGAGGTCCTGGAAGAGTTGGGGATCCCTTACATCAGGCATGAGCATCCGCCCGTTTTCACGGTGGAACAGGCCGAGAAACATTGGACCGGCGTCCAGGGGGCTCACTGTAAGAACCTCTTCCTTCGCAACAAAAAAGGGAACCGCCACTACCTGGTCATCCTCCTGAGCACCAAGCAGGCGGACCTCAGGGGGCTGAATCAAAAACTTGGTGAAGACCGGCTCAGCTTCGGCTCGCCCGAAAGGCTACAGAAATACCTGGGGCTTGAACCGGGCTCCGTCTCTCCCTTCGGACTGATCAACGACCGCCAAAAGGACGTCACCGTCATCGTCGATCAGGACCTGAAGCAGGCGGGGCAGGTCAATTTCCATCCCAACGTCAACACCGCGACTTTGGGCATCAGCGCCTCGGATTTCGCCAGATTCCTCTCCTGGACAGGACATGAGGTGCGTTATTTTCAGTTCTGATAAGCGTATAATAAGCCGCGTGCCAAATTCATCTCCGGAAAAGAAGATCCGTTGGCAATCCCTCATCCTGGTGCTGCTCCTTCCTCTCCTGAATGCGGGAGAGGCTCCTCGCCAGGCAGGAGGAAAGACCATGGTCGCTGAGATCACCCAAGTCAAATCTCCCCCCGCCATATCCTCGAATAGGCACTACGTATCTAACCGGCCGCCGCTTACACCCAGCCCCCTGGTTAAGCTTCCGATCGGCAGCATCCAGCCGAAGGGCTGGCTGCTGACCCAGCTCCAGCTGATGAAGGAGGGGCTGACCGGGCGGCTCCCCGAGCTCAGCCGGTTCCTGAGAGAGGACAGCGGCTGGATCACCCTCAAGGGCCCGGGGTGGGAGGAGATGCCTTATTGGCTAAAAGGCTACGCCGACCTCGGCTATATCCTCGGGAGTCCGGAGATCGTTGCCACCTCCAAAAAATGGCTCGACCTGGCTTTCCGCAGCCAGCAGGAAGACGGTTTCTTCGGGCCGCCCGATAACCGCAAGAAGAGAGATCTCTGGCCCAACATGCTCGTCCTCTCCTGCCTCCAGAGCCTTTACGAGGCGACCGGGGACACGAGGGTCATACCGTTCCTGACACGTTACTTTCGCTTCGAGCACAGCCTCCCGGAATCAGACCTCCTTCCGGAGAGCTGGCAGAAACTGAGAGGCGGGGAGAACCTCGAAAGCGTTTACTGGCTGTATAACCGGACGGGCGAACCCTTCCTCCTTGAATTGGCCGGCCGGATCTATAAGCGGACCGCGGACTGGGAGACCGATATCGTCAACCCGGAAAAGGACAGGAATTGGGAGCTCAGCGGCACCTACCACGGCGTGAATATCACCATGGGCATCCGCTATCCGGCGGTCTATTATCAGCAGACCGGCGACCGGAAGCTGCTCGACGCCGTCGAGAAAAACTACGGCCTGGTGATGGACCAGTATGGCCGGCAGCCCGGCGGGATGTTCGGCGCCGACGAGAATATCCGGCCGGGTCACGGTGACCCGCGCCAGGGGGCTGAAACGTGTTCGATGGTCGAGTTCATGAACAGCCACGAGGCGCTCCTCAAGATCACCGGCGAAACGCGTTATGCTGACCGTTGCGAGGAGATTGCCTTCAACTCGCTCCCGGCGGCGATGACCCCGGACCTCCGGGCGCTCCATTATCTCACAGCTCCCAACCTCATTTCTTGCGACAGCACCGGCGAGCACGACTTCCAGAACGGGGGGACGCTCGTATCTTATGATCCCTGGGCCTACCGTTGCTGTCAGCACAATGTCGCCTTCGGCTGGCCTTACTTTGCCGAGCACCTCTGGCTGGCGACGTCCGACAACGGCCTGGCGGCGGCGTTGTACGCGCCCTCCGAGATAACGGCCAAGGTGGCCGGAGGGACCCAGGTCCGCATCATTGAGGATACCGGCTATCCGTTCGCTGATCATATCGACTTCACGGTCCTGACATCTGCCGCCGTCCGCTTCCCTCTTTATCTCCGGATCCCGGACTGGGCCGCAGAAGCCGCGATCTCAATCCAAGGGAAAAACCTTTCCGACAAGCTCCAAGCAGGTGGGTATGCCGTTATCCAGCGGGAGTGGAGGGATGGCGACCGTATCCGGCTCTCTTTCTTCCCGAAGATCACAGTGAGGACTTGGGAGAAGCCGGGACCCTCCGTCTCCGTGCGGCGCGGACCGCTTTGGTACTCCTTAAAGATCGGGGAGGAATGGAAGCGCTATGGCGGGACGGACACCTGGCCAGCCTATGAGATCCTGCCGACTACACCCTGGAACTACGGCTTGCTGCTCGACCCCGGCGACCCGGAGGCGGCGATCCAAATCGCCGACCGCAAGCCGCCGGCCGGACAGCCCTTTGCCCCTGAAGCGGCTCCCATTGTTCTTAAGGCCAGGGCCAGACGGTTGCCCAGTTGGAAAGCCGAAGGCAAGATGGTCGGCAAAATCCCGGACGGATTGGTCTTTTCCGCTGAGCCGGATATGGACGTCAGGCTCATCCCGATGGGCTGTGCCCGGCTTCGGATCGCCTCGTTTCCCCGCGTCGCGGGCAAGTCATCGGAGGGCGGCCGGGCCGCCCCGGGAGGATAACATAATGCTCACCGGACCGATCAAGAAAGCGGCTCTTTTGTCGGCCTTCGCCCTTTGCCTCATCCCCTTTCTCGCTTCCGGCGGTCAGGCACAAGGGGAAACCGAAAAGCTGGTCAGCGGCGACTGGCTTGCCGCCAACCTGACCAACACCAACGTCCGCATCATCGACACGCGCATGGATATCAGGGACTATTGGCTGGCCCATATACCGGGTGCTCTCTACTTGGACACCGACCTTCTCCGCTGGCCGGAGCGCGGAGTGCCCGGAAAACTCATGAGTCTCGAGGCCATGGCCCTCCTTTTGGGCCAGATGGGGATCGGTGAGAACACGACGGTCGTGGCTTACTACGACAAGAACGGCTATCCGCCGTATTACCTGCTTTGGGCACTGGAGTTCATCGGCCATAAGAATTTCGCCCTGCTCGAAGACGGGTTCGAGCGCTGGAGGACGGAGGGACGGCCGATGACCCAGGACTACCCGAACATAAAGCCGGTTTCCTTCCGGCTCCCCGCCAAGCGGCCGGCAGAGATCCGGGCGACTCTCGATGACGTCCTCAAAGAGACCAAGGCAGGGGCTGTCCTCCTGGACGTGCGGCCCGAGGACTTGTTTAAGGGAGAAAAGGGCGCCTGGAAGCGCAAGGGCCATATCAAAGGCGCTCTGAGTCACCCCTGGGCGACCGACCTCAGCAACGATGGCACCTGGAAACCCAAGGAGGAGCTCTTATCCGCTTATGCGAAGCTGGGTGTGACGCCGGATAAAAAGGTCATTGTCTATTGCGGCCAGGGTCAGATGGCCGCCTTCATCTATTTCTCGCTCAAGCATCGCCTAGGCTTCCCCATGGTCAGGCTCTATGACGGCGGATTCAGCGAATGGTCGGCCCGCGAAGACCTCCCCGTCGAGGGCCCAAAATAGCGTTTCTAGTCCTGGGAGGAGGGAATGAAGAGCATCTCCAAAACCATCCCGTCTTTCGTTTTGGCCCTTTTCTTAGCGGCGTCTGCGGTGGCTGTTCAGCCGGAAAAGGCGCCGCGACCATTCAAACCTCGCGACTTCACGGCCCACCTCATCGGCCACGCTCACATTGATCTGGCCTGGCTGTGGCGCTGGGAGGAGACAGTAAACGACATCGCCACGAACACATTCCTGGGGACCTTGGCCCAGATGGACAGGTTCCCCGGTTTGACCTTTGCCCAGAGTCAGGCCGCCGCCTATGAGGCCATCGAAAAGCACTATCCTGCGATCTTCGAGAGGATAAAGGAGAAGGTGAAAGAGGGGACTTGGATCCCGGTGGGCGGGATGTGGGCCGAGCCTGACCTGAACATGCCGGACGGCGAGTCGTTCGCCCGGCAGCTCCTCTATGGAAAAAGATATTTCCTCGATAAATTCGGGGTCGACGTGAGCGTCGGCTGGAATCCGGACGGTTTCGGGCACAACTTCCAGCTTCCCCAGATCCTCCGGAAAGCCGGGATCAAATATTACGTTTTCGAAAGGTGCGCCCCCGAGAAGATGCCCGTCTTCGAATGGGAAGGCCTGGATGGATCGAGGCTCCTGGCCTATGTGCCTCCGGGCTGGTATCTTGCGGACCTGAAGAACGGAGTCAGGGATCTCCTTTTCGAGGCTTCGAAGAACACGCCGCTCCAGGACTTCATGCTGCTCTATGGGGAAGGGGATCATGGCGGCGGTCCGCGCTCCAGCGACCTCGAAGCCATCAGGAAGTTCAAGGATGACAAGAACCAGCCGCGGCTCATGTTCGTGAAGCCGGAGGCATACTTCCGTCTGCTCGAGAAATCCGGGGTCGAATTCCCGGTGGTTAAGAAAGAGCTGAACTTTACCTTTCCAGCCTGCTATACGACACAGTCCGGGACAAAAAAAGCCAACCGCCGGCTGGAAAACCTCCTGCTGGCCGCCGAGAAGTTCTCGACCGTGGCCGTCACCAGCGGCGCCCGTTCCTACTATCCGGAAAGGGACATCGACGAGGCTTGGAAGACCGTCCTGCGCAACCAGTTCCATGATATCCTTGACGGCTCGAGCATCGGCCCCGTATACGATGAATCGGCACGGTCTTATGAGGCCGCAGAAGCGCGGGCCCAGCGAGCCCTGGATTTTTCTCTGGAAGCGCTCTCCAACCAAGTGGACACGAGTGGAGATGGCCTGCCCCTCCTCGTCTTCAATCCTCTCGGCTGGGAAAGAACAGAGCCGGTGGAGGCCGAGGTCGCGCTTCCCGGCCCCTTGAAGGCCCTAAGGATCATCGATAGCGCGGGGACAGAGATCCCCTGTCAAATCCTGGAGGAGAGACCGACGGCCGGAGGGACAAGGTTCCGCCTGCTTTTCATAGCCGAAAAGATCCCCTCCTTCGGGTATAGGATGTATCGCGCCTTGGCTTCCGAGACCGCGCCCGAATTCAAGACCGGTCTCGCTGTGGAGGCCGCGACGCTGGAGAATGATTTCTTCAAACTGGCCCTGGATCCCCGGACAGGCTGGGTCCGCAGCCTCTTCGATAAACGGACGGGACGCGAGGTGTTTGCGGGCGAGGCCAATGTGCTCCAAGCCATCGTCGACGAACCGCCGAACATGTCCGCCTGGGAACTGGGGCTCAAAGACAAAATCTGGAATATCGGCGCAGAAGGGGCTTCCATTGAAGTCATGGAACGGGGGCCCGTGAGGGCTGTCCTGCGGATAAGAAGTGCCTTCCGGAATTCCCTTTTTATCCAGGATATCAGACTCTACAGCCGGGTGCCCCGGGTCGATTGCCGCGTTCATCTGGACTGGCAGGAGAGAAACCTGATGATCAAGGCGGCCTTCCCCGCCGCCGTGAAGAACAGCTCAGCCTTTTTTGAAATTCCTTATGGCGCGATACCCAGACCCGTCGACGGAAACGAAGTCCCTGCCCTGAGGTGGATCGACCTCAGCGATGAAACAGGGTCCCACGGGCTCGGGCTCCTCAATGACTCCAAGTACGGGTTCGACGTCAAGGGAAATGTGCTGCGGATCTCCATCGTCCACGGCGCCACCGAGCCCGACCCGGAAGCCGACCGGGGTGAGCACGAGCTTCTGTACTCCCTTTATCCGCACTCGGGAGGATGGAAGGAAGCGGCGACTTTCCGCAGGGGCTACGAGATCAACAGCCCTCTGCTGGCCCGGACAGGGATGGTCCATCCCGGGTCGTGGCCGGCTGAGCGCTCCTTTTTCCGCGTGGAGCCGGCGAACGTCATCCTCAGCGCTGTCAAGAAGGAGTCGGGCTATTTCAACCGCGCCTCGATCATCCGCCTCCACGAGATATTCGGGCAGGAGACGGAGGTCAGCGTGGAGTTTCCCGGTCCGGTCGAGGCGATGGAAACTGACCTCATCGAACGGCCATTAACAAAAATTGCCACGGATGGTAGAATACTCAAGCTTAAGATCAAGCCTTTCGAGATTAGGACCTTTCGGATAATCCCCGGTTCAAGGAGGCAGGGATGAGAAGAATAGCATTGCCCGTATTTCTGGCCGGGCTCTTGATCGCGGCCGTGGTTTCGGTTTTCCCTCAGGCAACTCAGACCGAAGAGACCAAGAGCACCGTGCCTGAGCTCAGCGCTTTCCATGAGATCATCTATCCGATCTGGCATACCGCCTATCCGGATAAGGACTACGCCGCGCTCCGGAGCTACGCGCCCGAGGTCAAGAGATTGGCTGAGAACATCTACGCCGCTAAGCTGCCCGGCATTCTTCACGAAAAACAGGCGATGTGGGACCAGGCCTTGGCCGAGTTGCGCAAAGCAGTCGACGCCTACTTATCTGCGGCCGCCGCAACCGACGATGCCGCTCTCCTCGAGGCCGCCGAGGTTCTCCATTCGCGCTATGAGATGATGGGCAGGACCATCAGGCCCGTTCTCGCGGAGGTCGACGACTTCCACAAGACCCTCTATGTCGTCTACCACAAGCACCTCCCCAACAAAGACTATGCCCTGATCACTGAGGCCAGCGGGGATATGGTGACCAAGGCCGAGGCCATTGCCAAAGCCACGCTTCCCAAACGCCTGGAATCTAAAACCCAGGTTTTCAGCCAGGCCGCAAGGGAACTTCTGGAGGCCACCAAGGCGCTGGCAGAAACGGCGAAATCAGGCCAGGGAGAGGCGATCGCTGCGGCCGTCGAAGTGGTCCACACCAAGTACCAGGCTCTGGAAAAAGCCTTCGACTGAGCATCAGGCTTTCTTCTCAACCAAGATCTGGAGCAGTTCGAGTTCGTCTGCATCGAACCAGATCCTATGGCATTCCAGACACTTGTCCACCGGGACAAAGTACTGATAATTATACGGCCTGGCCAGCATGCGCTGACCGCAGCAGGGACAACAGAGGCCCTTTAGGGCCTTTTGGCCGGCTCTTTGCTTCTTCACCGGGTTGAGAGGGAACTTCTTCCGCAAATCCGCCGCTTTGGCGGCAAGAGCGTCCGAAAAGGTCACCTCCCGCCGCAGAATGATGCGGTCTATGCTCGAGAACGGCACCAGCTTGCCGCCGCATCGTCCGCAGGCCTGCACGGCGACACTCTCATAGTAAGTCTCGGCTAACAGGTTACGGCAGCGGGGACAGCGATTGAGCCCTGCGCTCGCTGCCTGAATCCGCTCGCCCTGCGATTGTTCCGGAGGCGCGGCGCCTGGGCGGGCAGGCTTGTCCACTGAGACCGAAGCCGGAGTCTCCTCATAGGAACGGACAAGACTCCTGGCGTCCGCCCTCATTCTTTGACTTTCCCTCACCTGGTCGATCACCTGAGCAGGGCGGAGCCGCGCTTGTTGGGCCAGGAGCCTGATCCTCTTCATCAGCGGAGGATGCGAATTCAGAAGGCGGCTCCAAAATCCTTCGTCCTCATCGCTGCTCAAGGCGGGGGCGACGATGAACAGAGGACTGTATGTCAGGCTGAAATCCCCTACGAATGGACTTTTCAGGTGGGCCTTATAGAGCGCCCGGGCCAAGGCGGCCGGATTGCGGCCGATCTCGGAAGCCGCGCCGTCGGCTAGGATCTCGCGCTCGCGGCTGAGCAGTGTGCTGAGAAGGCGCATAACGAACAAGGTGAGGGAGACGGCGCCATAGATAAGGACGGGAGGAGCTCCGCCCCTGCCGCCTGCCATCCGGTCTTCCGCGGGGACGTCTTCAGGCTCCATGGCCGCCCGCAGCCTTTCCAGCCAGTTGGCCAGTGAGCAGACCAGGGTGACATAAAAGGCATCCCCGCGGGAAACGTGAGCCAGCTCGTGCGCCGCCACAGCCTGCATCTCATCGCGGGTGCAATCGGCGAGCAGTCCTTCGGTAACGGCCACAGATGGAGTCCCATCCCTCTCGATTACGGCCATTGAGTTGACGGCGAATGAAGGAACGACGTAGGACCGGACTTCGGGAAGGCCGCTGGCGATCCTCATCTCTTCGACGGTATCGGCCAACTGCTTGTGATAGCGGTCGGA
>DAIPLF010000045.1:0-9577 GCA_036769375.1 Candidatus Aminicenantota bacterium
AGAAACTCGATTACCTGGTCATGACCCATGGTCACCCCGATCATCTCAACGGACTCCAGGCTGTGACCAGGAACTTCACCGTCGCCGAGTACTGGGAAGCCTTTTCTCCGGACAAGGACCAAGCCTATGCCGAGCTTAAGAAAGGCCTTCGCAAGTCGACGCGCCAGAAGCGCATCTTTCGCGGGTATAGGATCCGCGAGGGCCCAGTGACCATCGAGGTGCTCGGCCCCAGGCTGTCCCTCCCCCTGGAGCGAGAGGCCACCAACGATGACTCGCTCGTCCTGCGGTTGACCTCGGGAAATCAATCTTTCCTCTTGGCCGCCGATATCGGGATAGAGGCGGAGAAAGAAATCCTGAACGCCGGGCTTGAGGTCAGGTCTCAGGTCCTCAAGTCACCGCATCACGGCAGCCGTACCTCAAGCTCGGCGGCCTTCCTATCCGCTGTCTCGCCTGAGGTCGTGATCGTCAGCGCCAGCAAGGGCAATATCTACGGCGTCCCACACCCGGAGGTCATGGAACGCTATCGAGCGGTCGGCGCCCGCGTGCTGACCACGAGCCGGGACGGGGCCATCGAGATAGCCGTCGAACCCAACTCGTTGGCCGTCCGGACCTCGGTTCCCCCGGAGACGGAAGATTGACACGTAAGCGAGCATGCGTTAGCATGCCTTTAGGATGTCGGTGAAGAGACTGCTGGCTGTTGCCTTTCTTACGGTCACGCTGAGCTCTTTATTATTCCCCCAGAGTCTGGCCGAAATCGCCCAGAAGGAAAGGGAGCGACGGGCCGCCTTGAAAGGCAAGAAGGCCACGGTCATCACCAATGCCAGCCTCGCCAAGCTCAGGAAAAAACCCGCCCTGGAGACGCCTCCCGCTCCCCCTGCTCCCGTGACGGAACAGGTCACCTCATCCGAAGGGACTCCAGCAATCCCGGCAGAGCTTCAGGAGCCGCCGGCAGCCGCCCTCCCCTCCGCAGACAGACCGGTCCCTGCCGACCTCAAGGCTCGGCAAGAGAGATGGGAGAAGGCCAAAGAATACGTGGAGTTGCTCACCCTCAAGATGGGGTCGCTCTGGCAACAGTTCTACGGCCTCGAAGACATGACCACCAAGGACGCCGTTCAGCAATCCATCGCGGAGACCTTTATCAAGCTGCAGTCGGCGCAGGAAGAAGAAACCCTGGCCCGCCAGGACCTGGAGAAATTCCTAGGCCAGCAAAAAAGGGATCCGGATTCCTCGATCTGGATCCGCTAGCGGAGACACTTTTCCGGACTCTGTTCTTAGCGTATTAAACCCACCTACCGCCCTTAGAGAATTAAGGGCGGCCACAAAAAGGTCAGCGTCTCCGCCAAAGGTCGGTCCGGGGCTCAGCGAAAATAGATGAAGGATACCTGACAGCCGAGCTCCCTCTCATCCTTGTTCTGCGGGTAGAACTTCGCGGGGATGAACGTTTTATCCACGGTCAGGGTGAGGATGAACTCATCCTTTTCCCCAAGCGTCTCTTTTTTCAACGTGTAGCTCTTCTCAAAGGTGACGTCATCAGGCATGAACTCGTCGAGCACCAGGTCGTTGATCTTGAAGGTGATCTTCTGGTCGGAAACGGCATCCTTATTTACTCCCCCCCGGATGACGAGCAGCCCGTCCCGATGCGGATTATCGATGATGCAGCGGGCTTCACGGCCCATCCACCGCCATTTCCTGAGAGGAGAATTGGGATCGATCTCCTGCTCGTGCCAGCCGGTTTCGTAGACGATCTCCGGCACGTCTGGGGGGGGCGGAAGGACCTTCAGCCTGGTATTCAGGACGTCGCGTGCCGGCCCACCGCTGCGGTCGTAGGGATTATAAAGGCCTATGCTCACCCGGAGAGTCTCTTCGCCTTTGAACGTGGGGTCGAACTCATCGATGAACGACGGGATATAGATCCGCCGCTGGTACTTGTATTCCTGGCCCGGCTCCCACTGCGAGGTGGAGACGGGCGGCATATGGTCGTCCTGGAAGAGCATGTTGTCGCCATGCCAGAAATGGACGAAGACCGTCATGTCTTTGCCGATCTTGGCGAAATCGGAGCCGGTCTTCCAGTCGTATTCGATATCCGTGATCAGGTTGTCGGTGAGCGTTTTATCGGAGAAACTCACGGCCAGCTCGACGCCCTTGATCTCTGCTTTCTTCTGACAGGCGAGGGCGGTCAAAAGGAGAGTCCCGATGGCCGCGAGTGCCAGCGAGGTTTTTTTGTTCATCTCCTACCTCCTTATCGATGGGTCGGTTTATTATACTGGAAAGACGGCCCATTCTCAACGCAATGTCCGGTTCCCTTTGGCCCCGTCCCGGCCTTTGTTGCATGGGACCTCTGACTTGATGTATAGTCCGGGAGAGATGAAGCTGGCGCTCCTCGTCTTCTCCTTCTTCTCCCGGTTCGTTTCCCGCATAAAGAATTCTCTGTACGACCATCGCCTTCTCAGGCCCAGCCGGTCGCCGATCCCGGTCATCAGCGTGGGCAACATCTCTTTCGGAGGCACGGAAAAGACGCCGCTCGCCTTGGAGCTCTTGAGCCGCCTCGCCGCTTCGGGACGACGCCCGGCTCTCGTTTCGCGTGGGTATAAGGGACGCTGGGAAAAGCGGGGCGGAGTCCTCTCCGACGGCCGAGCGATCCTCGGAACCTGGCAGGACGGAGGCGACGAGCCCTACTTCATCGCCCGGTCCCTTCCCGCCGTGGGCGTTTATGTCGGAAAGGACCGTCTGGCCTCCTGCCGGAGGGCCGCCGCGTCCGGATTCAATATTGCGGTCCTGGATGACGGCTTCCAGCACAGAAAATTGGCGCGGGACCTCGACATCGTTCTCTATTCCCCGCAAGAAAAAGTCGCCCTGCGGGAACCCCCCTTCGCTGTCCGCAGGTCAGACATCCTGCTCGTCAAGGACGGGGAGCAAAGGGACAAGGCGATCGAGCGTCTGCACGGCCGCTGGGAGGGGAGCATTTTCTCCTACTCGGTCGTTGTTCGGGGTCTCTTTGATTTCCGGACGGGAGGGCTGACCCCTTTGGAGAAAGTGGCCAAAATGAGGCTGGTCGCTTTTTGCGGGATCGCCCGCCCTGGAAGGTTCAAAGAAACGCTCCGCAAATCCGGCTTGGAAGTCGCCTCCTTTCTCCCCTTCCCCGACCACCACGCCTACCCGCCGGCCTCCCTAAAAAAGATTATGCGGGCCTGCCGAATCCAAAAGGCGGAGGGCTTGATCACAACCGGGAAAGACGCCGTCAAGCTGGCCGGCCGGAATGAGGAGTGGAACGATACGCCCATTTATGTGCTTGAAATCGGCCTGGCCCTGGGACCCGGCTTCGCTGATCGCTGGCGGACGTTCCTGGAGAAGCAGGAGCGCTAATGTCTACGAGACCTATAAAATTTATGGATATCATAGGTTTCGGCCTGTTCCTTTCCTTCAGCTTCCTCATCCGGCTCCTCCCCCGGCGGGCCTGCCTGTGGACCGGAAGGACGCTGGGAGCGTTGGCCTATGCGCTCGACCGGAAACACCGCCGCCTGGCCCTCTCTAACCTGGAAAAAGCCTTGGGCCGGGAGGCAGACCCGGAGGAGCGCAGCCGCATCGCCCGCGATTCCTTCCGGCACTTCGGCCAGGTCACGGCCGACGCCCTCAAGTGGACGCATCTCCAGGATTCCCGGCGGGGCGAGCTCCTCAAAGTCGAAGGCGGGGAGAACATCCGCCGGGCTCTCAAGGAAGGCCGGGGCGTCATCATCTTCTCGGCCCATTTCGGGAACTGGGAAGTCGCCGCCCAGGCCATCGCCGGGCTCGGACCCCTCAACGTCGTGGCCCGCCCCCTGGACAACCCCCTCATAGAGGCCAGGCTGGCCAGATTCAGGAACCGCCTGGGAGCGCGGGTCATTTCCAAGTTCCAGGCGGCCAAGCCCATCCTTCAGGCTCTCCGCCGCAACGAGATCGTGGCCATCCTGATCGATCAGAACGTGCAGCGCCGAGAGGCGGTCTTCGTGGATTTCTTCGGCTTGGCGGCCGCCACGACGCCCGCCCTGGCATCGTTCCATCTCCGCACCCGATCGCCCTTGATCCCCGTCTTTTGCCATCCGGCGCCGCGATCTTGCTACCTGGTCAGGATCGGGACTCCGCTCCTTTTTGAGCCCGGCGCCGAGACCAGCCGGGACGTGTTGAAAATCACTCAGGCTTCGACTAAGATGATTGAGGCGGAGGTCCGCCGGGAACCTGGACTCTGGTTCTGGTTCCATAACCGCTGGAAAACGCGGCCCGAATCGGAAACGCGGGCAGAGAACCCGGCCGGCCAAGAAATCAGCGGATAAGGATAGACTGATGAGGGAAAAGCGCGCCGTCGACGAGCTCCGAACCCTGAAGATCCAGACAGACTACTTTGACTACGCCGACGGCTCGGCCTTCATCGAGATCGGCCGGACCCGGGTCGCGGCGGCAGCGACCATTGAGGAGAAAGCGCCGCCGTTCCTCAAAGGCAAGGGCACCGGTTGGGTGACCGCTGAGTACGCCATGCTGCCCCGATCGACCGAAACCCGCAGCCAGCGTGAGAGGATGCCGGGCAAGATTTCCGGCCGGACCCAGGAGATCCAGCGTGTGATCGGACGTTCGCTCCGCGCCGTGACCGACCTCCAGGTTCTGGGAGAGCGGACGATCATTATCGACTGCGACGTCCTCCAGGCCGACGGCGGAACCCGCGTGGCCTCGGTCACTGCCGGCTGCGTCGCCTTGGCCCTGGCGCTGAAAAGACTCCTGGACGAAGGGGAAATCGATAAAATGCCCCTGCGGAATCTTGTCGCCGGCATCAGCGTCGGCGTTGTCGACGGACGGGAGCTTCTGGATCTGGATTATGCCGAGGATTCACAGGCTGCGCTCGACATGAATGTCATCGAAACCGACGGCGGCCAGCTCGTGGAGATCCAGGCCACGGCGGAACGAGAGCCCTTTTCGCGGAAGGACCTCAGCTCTCTCCTCCGCCTGGCCAGCAAGGGGATCCAGGAGATCATCCAGGCTCAGAAGACCGCCCTCAAGAGGAAGAGCCTCCTCTTCATGGCATATGGGCGATAGGGAGAAAGGAATGAGGAGAATCCTGGTCACCGGCGGAGCCGGCTTCCTGGGAAGCCATCTCTGCGAGCGTCTGCTGAGCGAGGGGAACGATGTCGTCTGCATCGACAACTTTTTTAGCGGCAGCAAGGACAACATCCGCCATCTGTCCACCCATCCCTTTTTCGAACTGATCCGCCATGATGTCATCCATCCGCTCTTCATCGAGGTCGACCGGATCTTCCACCTGGCCTGCCCCGCGTCTCCCATCCACTACCAGGACAACCCGATCAAAACGGTCAAGACCAATGTCATGGGCACGATCAATATGCTCGGCCTGGCCAAAAGGATCAAAGCCCGGATCCTGCTCGCCTCTACATCCGAGGTCTACGGCGACGCCAAGGTCCATCCGCAGGCCGAATCCTATTGGGGCAACGTCAACCCCATCGGCCCGAGGAGCTGCTATGATGAGGGGAAGCGCGTGGCCGAAACCCTGATGATGGACTACCACCGGCAGAACCGCGTGGACATCCGGATCGCCCGCATCTTCAACACTTACGGCCCGCGGATGGCCATCGACGATGGCCGGGTGGTCAGCAATTTCATCGTCCAGGCGCTCAAAGGCGAAGACCTCACTGTCTACGGGGACGGGACCCAGACCCGGTCCTTTTGCTATGTCTCCGACCTCATCGAGGCGCTCGTCCGGATGATGGAGACCGAGGAAGTCCCCGGTCCGGTAAACGTCGGCAACCCGACGGAATTCACCGTGCTCGAGCTGGCCGAGAAGGTCCTCAAGCTCACCGGAAGCAAGTCCCGGGTCGCCTTCAGCCCGCTCCCCATGGATGATCCGGTCAGGCGCTGTCCGGACATCTCCCTGGCCAAATCCAAGCTCAGCTGGGAGCCCCGGGTAGGCTTGGAGGAAGGTTTGGGCAAGAGTATTGAATACTTCCGGAAGAGGCTGGCTGGCCGATGAAGCTCTCAGTCGTCATTCCGGTCTTTAACGAGCGTCCGACGGTCGCCGAGATCATCAGGCGCGTCCAGGCGGTCGATGTCGGCATCGACAAGGAAATCATCGTCGTCGATGACGGTTCGACCGACGGGACCCGCGAGATCCTCCGAGGACTCGTTTCTCCCGGTCTGAAGGTCATCCTCCACGAGAAAAACAGGGGAAAGGGCGGGGCCCTGCGGACCGGCTTTGCCGAGGCCCGCGGGGAGATCGTCCTCGTCCAGGACGCCGACCTGGAGTATGACCCCCGCGAGTACCCCCAGCTCCTCGAGCCGATCCTGGACGGCCGCGCCGACGTCGTCTACGGAAGCCGCTTCTTGGGGGGGCCGCACCGGGTGCTCTATTTCTGGCACTACGTCGGGAACAGGTTCCTGACCACGTTTTCCAACATGCTAGCCAACCTCAACATGACCGACATGGAGACCTGCTATAAGGTCATCCGGCGCGAGGTCCTTGGCAAGATCGACCTCAGGTCCTCGCGCTTCGGGTTTGAGCCCGAGATCACCATGAAACTGGCCAGGCTGGGTTCCCGGTTCTACGAAGTTCCCATATCCTACTCGGGCCGCGACTACTCCGAGGGCAAGAAGATCGGCCTGAAGGACGGCCTCGCCGCCATCTTCCATCTGATCCGCTTCCGCTTTTTCGGCTGACTTGACTTAATTCCCCTATAAATATAGTATTTTTACTCAAAATAAGCGGGCAGTGAGCCTGGGCGTCTTCTCCAAAGGAATCTTCCGATGCATGGGAGGCTAAAATGAATCTCGTTACCTCATCAATCTGGGCGGGCGCGATCATCCTCGTCATCGCCATCATTCTCCTGATCATCGCCAAACAGTACCGGAAAGTGGGGCCAAACGAGGTCCTGATCATCTCCGGCGGCCGGAAGAAAACCGTCATCGGCCCCGATGGAACCAAGGTCAAGGTCGGCTACCGCTATCGCTTGGGCGGCGGCACCTTCGTTCTCCCCTTCGTCGAGAGCGTCTACCGCCTGCCCATGGACGTTATCACTCTGAACATCAAGACGCCGGAAGTCCTCACCCACAGCGGCGTCCCGCTCATGGCCGAGGCGACAGCCCAGGTTAAGGTCGACTCCTCGGACTCCGCTATCCGCCTGGCCGCAGAGCAGTTCCTCGGATTGGGCAAAGAGGGCATCCGGGACGTCTCTCTGACCGTCCTCGAAGGGCACATGAGGGAGGTCATCGGGACCATGACCGTCGAGCAGATCTACCGAGGGCGCCACGAGTTTTCGGCCCGTGTGAGCGAGGCCGTCCGGCCGGATCTCGGCCGGATGGGTTTGGTCATGCTCTCCTTCGCCCTCAAAGACATCAGCGACACCCAGGGCTATCTGGAATCCCTGAGCAAGCCGCAGGTCGTCGCCGCCAAGAGGGACGCCGTGATCGCCGAGGCCGAGACAGAAAAGGAAGCCATCGTCAAATCCTCCCAGGCACGCAAAGAGGGAGAGGTCGCCCGCCTGGCAGCCGAGGCCTTGATCGCCAAGGCGCAATGGGAAAACGAAGCCAAGAAAGCCGAGTCCCAGGTGGCCGTCAACCAGAGAAAGGCCCAGGCAGATTTTTCCTACGAGCTGGAACGGTACAAGCTGAGCCAGCAGATCAAGAAAGAAGAGGCGAAGATGATGGCCATCGAAAAGGAAGAGGCCATCAAGATCGAGGAATTGGAAATCTCGAGGCGCGAGAAAGAGCTCGATGCCAGCGTCGTCAAGCCGGCCGACGCCCGTAACTACCAGATCAAATCCGAAGCCGCAGCCGAGGAATTCCGGATTCAGGCCGAGGCCAAGGGCAAGGCCGAGGCGCTGCGCTTGGAGGGAGACGCCGAGGCCGAGGTCATGAAGAAAAAGGGCCTGGCCGAGGCGGAATCCATACTCAAGAAGGCCCAGGCCTGGGAAAAGTACAACCAGGCGGCCATACTGGAGATGTACCTCAAGGCTCTCCCCGACCTGGCCAGGGCAGTTTCCGAGCCGTTGTCCAAGGTGGATAAGATCTTGGTCATCGGCGGCGGCGATAAAAGCTTGGGGACGACCAAGATCACTGCCCAGGTCGCCGAAGTCCTCGCCCAGATGCCCGATGTCGTCAAGTCCCTGACGGGCGTTGACCTCAAGAAATACCTCCAAGAGAAGCTCTCAACCGAAGAAAAAAAAGAGAAATAGCCGTCGGCGAAGGACGAGTCCGCCATGATTTCAGAAAAAGTCAACCAGATCGGCGCCTCGCCGACCCTCAAGATCTCGGCCAAGGCCAAGGCCATGAAGACGGAGGGGATCGATATCGTCGACCTCAGCGTCGGCGAACCCGACTTCCCCACCCCAGAAAACGCCAAGTCCGCCGGCATCCGGGCCATCCAGCAGAACTTCACCAAGTACACTGAGAACGAAGGAATCCCCGCCCTGAAGAAAGCGGTCCTTGCCCGGATGAAGGAGGACTACGGGCTGAGCTACGACCTCAATCAAGTGATCGTCTCACCCGGAGCCAAGGCCTCCCTCTTCCTCAGCTTCCAGGCTCTGATCGACGAGGGCGAGGAAGTCATCATCCCGTCTCCATATTGGGTGACCTATCCGATGGCCGTCCTTCTGGCCAAAGGCAAGCCCGTCGTCGTCCCGACCAAAGAGGAGAACGGGTTTATCATGACCCCCGAGGACCTCAAGGCCGCCATCAACCCGTCCACCAAGGCCGTGATCCTCAACAACCCCTCCAACCCGACCGGGGCCGCTTACTCAAAGGCCCAGCTCGAGGCCCTCGCCGAAGTCATCCGGGGTGAGGACGTCTTTGTCATCGCCGACGAGATATACGGAAAGCTTATCTTCGACGACTTCGAATTCAGCAGCTTCGCCTCCCTGGGTGAGGATATCAAAAAGAAGACGGTCGTCGTCAACGGCGTCTCCAAGTCCTATTCAATGACGGGCTGGCGCATCGGCTACGCCCTGGGACCGGCCGAGATCATCAACGGCATGGCCAAGGTCCAGAGCCACTCCACCTCCAACCCCTGCTCCATCTCGCAGTACGCCAGCCTGGAAGCCCTGAGCGGACCTCAGCATGAGGTCTCAAAGATGGTCTCCGAGTTCCAGCGGCGGCGGAATTACTGCCTGATGCGGCTGCGGTCCATCCCCAACGTGTCCTGCTTCAAGCCGCAGGGCGCCTTCTATCTTTTCCCCAATGTGTCCGCTTACTATAACAAAGAAGCCGACGGCATCCAGATCCGCAATTCCTACGGGTTGGCCTATTATCTCCTGAAGGAAGCCGGGGTGGCTATCGTTCCCGGCGATTCCTTCGGCGCCGACTCGAACATCCGTCTCTCCTACGCCACCTCCATGGAAAACCTGGAAAAGGGAATGGACCGGATCAGCAGCGCCCTGGCTAAGCTCAAGACTCCGAAGAAGGTCAAGCGGGTCGCCTTGAGCAACGCCGTTACCCGAGTCAAAAAATCCGTTCCGGTCGAGGCGACGGTCACCGCCAAGGTGAGGGACGCCTTGGTGGCCGAGATGGACGAACACCTCACTCCCGAAAATTACTACGAGTGGAACGC
>DAIPLF010000046.1:0-9520 GCA_036769375.1 Candidatus Aminicenantota bacterium
GTTCGTCCTGGTGGGAGGGACAGGGCGATCACTCGACGAGATGAAAGCTCTGGCCAAAGAGCTGGGGATCTCGGACAAGGTCTTCTTTGTGGACAAGGTCCCTCCCTCAAAGGTGCCCCTGTTTGTGGGGCTGGCCGACGTCCTGGTGTCGCCCCGCGTCTCCGGGACCAACACGCCTCTCAAGGTCTACTCCTGCCTCAAATCCGGAAAGCCGCTCGTGGCCACGCGCCTCTGGACACACACGCAGCTTTTGAGTGAGCGCCAGGCCGTTCTTTCCGACCCGAACGCCGAAGATTTTGCCGGAGCCATCGAGTATGCCCTGCACAGCGATGAGGCCCGGACAAGGGCCCAGGCAGCCCGGGAATGGGCGGAGAAGGAATACGCGCCGTCCCGGTACGGGGAAAAGATCGGCCAGGTCCTGGCGTTCGCCCGGCGCAATCACTCAGGTTGACGGCGGACAAGCCCATGCGCGCTTTTGTTACCGGAGGATCGGGGTTCATCGGCGGGCATCTGATCGAGTCGCTCGTCGGCCGCGGCTTCGAGGTTCGGGCGCTCGTCCACCGCACCCCCCTTCGGTCCGACACCAAGGTCGAAACAGTGCAGGGGGATATCTGCGATCTCGAGCTCCTGAAGAAAGCCCTGCCGGGAACGGACGTCGTTTTCCATCTCGCCTCCGCCCTCGGCGCATCGGCCATCGGCCGGGAAGGATTCCGCAGGGTCAATGCCCTGGGCGCAGAGAGCGTGCTCGAGGCGGCGCGCTCGGCGGGGGTCGGCCGGGCAGTTCATCTCAGCTCGGCCGGCGTATTCGGAGCCGTCAAAAGGGGCGAGACCGCCTTTGAAACTACGCCCCCCAAGCCCATCACCGTCTATGATAGAACCAAGCTCGAGGGAGAGCGGACCGCGCTCCGCTTCGCCCGGGAAGGGCTGGACATTGTCGTCGTCCGGCCGGGCTGGGCCTATGGTCCCGGCGACAGGCGGACGTTCAAGCTCATCAAGGCCGTATGCAGCGGCCGTTTCATCATGGCCACCCGGGGAAGGGGCTGCCAAACCCCTGTCCATGTCGATGACCTGGTCAAGGGCATCCTGCTGGCCGCGGAAAAAGGGCAGAGAGGAGAGGTCTATCATCTGGCCGGAGCAGAGGTCATGACCGTGCGGAATATGCTGAGGGAGATCGCGGCGGCCTGTGGAACGAGAATGCCCCGGATCTATCTCCCCGCCCTTCCCGCCCGCCTGGCCGCCCTTCTCCTGGACGTGATATTCGGCCTGCGGCGCCGGGAGCCGCCGCTCGGCCGGTCAAAGCTGAGCTTCTTCATCGACTCCAAGCCGCTGTCGATCGACAAGGCGAGGCGCGACCTGGGCTACGCGCCAGAGGTCTCCTTCAAGATCGGGATAGAGAACGCGGTCTCCTGGTACAGGAACCAGGGCTGGCTTCCGCCTGCTCCCGGCCGGGGCTGATCCGGCCCTAATCTATACAATATCTATCTATTATATCGGGTTATGTGCTTTGGCCGGTCTCGGGGTTCCGGGCAGGCGAAGCGCTTAGCCCTATTCGTTCTCTCGTCTGTCCGAGATCAGCAGGCGGCGGCCGCCCACGGCGACCGCATACTCGGGAAGCGACCCGGCCACAACCGCGCCCGCTCCGACCACCGTTCCCTGGCCTATCGAGGCACCGTCGAGGACGATCACTCCCGCTCCCAGCCAGACGTCGTCGCCCAGCCGGATCCCGCCTTTGCTGACCGACGGCTGGAACATGATCGGCCGGGAGACGTCTTCGAAGCTGTGATTGCCGCCGGCCACAAGATAGCAGTGGCCGGCCAGGAAGCAGTACCTGCCCAGGGTGATCTCGGTCTCTGAAAGCAGGCTGCAGTTGGCCGCGATGTTGGTGTAGTCGCCGATCGCGATGGAGCCTTCCTTGCAGCTCAGGATGGTATTGCGGCCGATGTAGACATTGTCGCCGACCCGGAGCCCCTCGTTCTTCTCCCCCTTGGCGTCCAAGACGACGTTGTCATCGAGGACACAGTTGGCTCCGAGGACGATCTTGTGGGGGTGACGAATAGTCATGTTCCGGCCGAAAACGACGCCTTTTCCGACTTTTCGAAAAAGGAAGGGGTAGAAGACTTTTCGTAGGGCCAGGCCGAGAGCTCCCGGGACACCCGAGAAAAAGAAATTGATGAGCTCGAAGCGGAGGAGTCTCCAGAAGCCTTTCCGGCCGATGACGAGGGAGGAATACTTTGCGGGAAGGGACGCTTTCTCCGATAAGAGCTCTTTCTGGGTGCTGCCCGGGAAGTCGGTGCTCATCGTCCGCCGCCTAAGATATACCATAAAAAACGGCGGGAGACCAGCCATTGTCTTCGGTCATCACTTGTGGCATAAATAGGTCGGGAAACCGGTTCGAGGAGATGTCTGTGGTGCGGCTGCGAGCCGACTGTGTCCATTTCCGGGGAGACAAACCCTGCGCTTTCCGGCGCGTCTGCCGGGACTGTCCCCAGTTCACCCCCTTCCCCACCCGGATCCTGATCATCAAGTGCCGGGCCCAGGGAGATGTCCTGAGGACGACCCCGCTCCTCCCTGCCTTGAAAAGGAAATACCCCCTGAGCCATGTGACCTGGCTGGTGGACCGCGAGAGCCAGGACCTCCTTCTCACCAATCCCTATATCAACAGGCTGCTCGGCTATGACTTGGAAAGCGCCCTCACTCTGCAGGTGGCCAGGTTCGACCTCCTCATCTCGCTGGACAAGGAGCCCGGCCTCACCGCACTGGCGGCCCGGGTTGAGGCGGCTGAAAAGCGCGGGTTCGGGATGAGCGAATCGGGGAACCTGACGACATTCAATCCGGAGGCCGAATACGCCTATCGTCTGGGTGTCGACGATGATCTGAAGTTCTTCAAGAACCAGAAAACCTACCAGGAGATAATCCACGAAATCGCCGGACTCCCCTATGCCCGGGATGAATATGTTTTCGTTCTACCTGACGAAGCTTCAGAGAAAGCCCGCCTTTTCTTCAAGCGCCGGCGAATTCCCGGCCGCCGGCCCGCCATCGGGTTGAACCCAGGCGCAGGGACAAAGTTCGAGACCAAGCAGTGGCCGGCGCAGCACTATCTCAAACTCATCTCCTACCTCACGCAAGAGATGAAGGCAAACGTCTTCCTGCTCGGAGGTCCGAAGGAAAAAGAGCTTAACCGCCTCCTGGCCCGGAGGAGCCCGGCCCATGTGTATGACACGGGGACCGATAACTCCCTGCTCGAATTCGCCGGCTTTATCTCCCTCCTGGACCTCGTCGTCACCTCTGATACCTTGGGCATGCACCTGGCTATCGCCCTGAAGAAGCCGGTTATCGCTCTGTTCGGGCCAACATGCCCGCAGGAGATCGACCTCTATGGCCGCGGCACGAAGCTCTTCCATGGGACCAGCTGTTCGCCTTGCTACAAACAGACCTGCCCCGATGCCGTTTGCCTGAAGCAGATCACGCCCCAGCAGGTTTTCTCCGAGATCGGCCGGTTCGTCTGACCTTCCATGCCAGAGCCTAGACCCAAGGTCGCCGTCATGATCCCGACATACAATGAGCGGGAGAACATTTGCGGACTGATCCAAGACATCCTCTCCCTTCCGGTCGGGAATGAGCTCGCCGTTCTTGTCGTCGACGACGACTCGCCTGACGGCACCGCCGGCGCGGTCAGCGAGATCCGCGGCGGGGATCCGCGCGTCCGCCTCCTCCTCCGCAAGGACAAGAGGGGACGCGGCTCGGCCGGCATTGCCGGCTTCGGCAAAGCGCTCGAGCTCGGAGCCGAATATATCGTGGAGATGGACGGCGACGGATCCCACCAGCCGGCCTTCATTCCTTCGCTGCTCGAAGCCGCCCGAAAGCATGACCTCGTCCTCGGTTCCAGGTTCATCGAGGGCGCGAAGGACGCCGACCGCCCTCCCCACCGACGTCTGGTCACGTTCCTGGTGCGTCATTTCGTCCGCCGTCTCTTCTCGGTCCCGGTCCGCGACGTCTCCTCCGGATTCCGCTGCTTCCGGCGAAAGGTCCTGGAAGAGGTCGGCCTCGACAGCCTTATCTCGACCGGTCCGTCCGTCGTCCTGGAAATCCTCTACAAAGCCCATCGCCTGGGTTTCTCGATCGGAGAAGTCCCCATTGTCTTCATCGACCGGAAAAAAGGCCGGACCAAGCTGACCGGAATGACCCTGGCGAGGACTTTTCTCATGGCCATTCGGATCAAACGGATGTACCGGCACCTCCAACCCAGCGGTCAGACATGAGCAAGGCGAAATCCCTCGGCCAGCATTTTCTGAACGACCGCTCGATCCTGCGGAAGATCGTCGACATCCTGGATCCCAAGAAGGACGAGCTTGTCATCGAGGTCGGCGCCGGCAAAGGAGCGCTGACCTTTCCCTTGGCCGACCGGGCCGGCAAGGTCATCGCCATCGAAAAGGACAAGGACCTCGTCCCCTTCCTCAGAGAAAGCCACAGGGAAAACGTCATCATTCTCGAACAGGACGTCCTCCATGTCGATTTCCGGAATCTTGTCGCCGAAGAAACCGCAGGCCTCGGCAGAGTGAAGCTGACCGGGAATCTGCCCTATTCCATCTCCTCCCCCCTCCTTTTCAAAGTCCTTAAGGATGAGGACGTGTTCTCCGCTTGCGTCTTCCTCCTGCAGAAAGAGGTGGCCGAGCGGCTGGGCGCGCAGCCCGGGTCCAAGAGCTACGCTCCCCTTTCCATCCTCTTCCAGCTCCATTTCGAAGTCCGCCTGCGGTTCACGCTGGCACCGGGGACGTTCTCCCCGCCGCCCAGGGTCCAGTCCGCCCTCGTCTCGCTCGAAAAAAGGCCGTCTCCGCTTTTCGCGGTTCGCGATGAGAGGAACTTCAGCCGCTTTCTCCGGGCCGCCTTCGCCCAGAGGCGAAAGACCTTGCTCAATAACCTGAAAGCGTGGACATTCCCTCCCGCTCTCCTTAGAGAGGCCCTTCAGCGCCTCGGCCTCGGGGAGAAAGCCCGGGCCGAGCAGCTGACGATCAACCAATTCGTCTCTCTCTTCGAGATCCTCGGTGCCCCATCCGGTTTTCCGACCCCCCGTTGTTGATAGAATCTCCGGGGAATGGTATATATCAACAGGCCATCTTTGTTAAGGGAAGTGAGGTCACGGCGTGAGCTCGATCCGCTATTACCGGCGTCTGGCCCAGGTCTTCTCCTGCTATAAGAGAGGGAAGACCGTCCTCCCCTACCTCCCCGTCCGCCTTTGGATCGAGACCACGAGTATCTGCAACCTCCGTTGCGTTATGTGCCCGAACAAGGACCTGAAAAAGGAAGAGAAGGGCTTCATGAACCCCGTCCTCTTCCGCAAGATCATCGATGAGGCCCGTGGGTTTGCCTTCGATGCCAACCTCATCCACCGCGGCGAAGGCCTTCTCCACCCCGGTTTTCCCTCGCTAGTGGAATACGCCCATGCGGCCGGGATACGCACCAAGTTCCACACGAACGCCACGCTGCTGAACGAGGAAATGGCCAGGCGGCTCATCGGCGCCGGCCTGGACCAGATCTCCTTCTCCTTTGACGGGTATGACGCGAAGACCTACGAGAGCGTCCGCGTCAACGGCGACTTCGAGAAGACGCTCCGCAACATCGTCCGCTTCCTCGAGATCAAGAAAGAACTGGGTTCCCGGACGCCCTACACGGTCCTCGAGCTCATCAATTTTCCGGATCTCTACAAGAACGAGGGCAGCCGGAGACGCCGGGAGTTCCTGAGCCATTTCCGGGGGCTTCCCCTCAACCGGCTGGAAGTCAAGAAAATGCACAACTGGGCGGGAGAGCTCGGTCAAGCTCAGCCCAACGACAAGAAAAAGTATATCCCCTGCACCTTCCTGTGGCAGGCGCTGGTCATTTTCTGGGACGGCTCCGTCCTTCCCTGCACCCAGGATTTCCACGGCACTTACACCTTGGGCAACGTCCGGGATGAAACCCTGGCCCGGATCTGGAACGGCGAAAAGATGGTCCGGCTGCGACAAAAGGCGCTCCGGCAGGACATCGCCGACCTGGAGACCTGCTCTCAATGTGACCGGCCTTGGAGGGACCATTTCATGGGGGTGCCCAAAGAGTATCTCTGGAAGTTCTTATCCCGGCGGATGCCTTGAGGTCAGCCGAGATGAGGACGACGGGAGGAGGACGATGTTGGCAAGGCAGATGACGATAAGAAGAGCGATATCATTTCTCGCGGCACTTCTCGCCTTGGTTTCGTTCATGTTCCCGTCTCCCGACCGGGCGATCCGCCAAGGTACCCTAGAGTTCACGATCGGCAGCTATAACATGGATGAGCCTCGTTTCGAGGCTGCCTATCCTTCCGGGGGCCCGATCGGCGGGCTGACGCTGTCCTCCGCCCTGGCCTCCAACTTCAATATCTATCTGGATATCCAATACTACTCGCGGCAAGGCCAACTGACGTTTTCCCGGGAAGAAACGAAGTTTTACATGGTCCCCATCGACCTGGGGGTCCGCTATATCTTCACCCTCGGCCCCCTCCTTCCCTACGTTGGGGGCGGGCTTGATTTTTATCTCTATTACGAAGACAACGCCATCGGGACGGTTCTGAACTCAACCAACGGGTACCATGTTACGGCCGGGACCTATCTCCGCTTCGGCCAAAACGTGCCGGTGATGATTAACCTCAGGGCTAAGTATACTTGGGCCAAGGCGGAGCAGGACGCCACCCAGATCCAGCTCGGCGGCCTCGAATACTGTCTCGGTCTGGTTTTCACTTACTAGCGCCGACGGTTGGATGGCGCTAAGTATGCTATAATCTCCCCGATGAAGAACCGCAAAAAGAAGAAGAGTTCGGCCTCCCAGAAGAAGGAAGCCCGGAAAAAACGGTTCCGCTCCGCTGAGGTCATCGGCCTGCTCGTTCTTCTTCTCGCTATCTTCACTTTCCTCAGCCTGATCAGCTATGACGCCCACGACCCGTCGTGGGCGAGTGTGGCTTCGCCCGGCCAGAGGACCCATAATTATGGCGGCAAGATCGGGGCCTCATTGGCCGAAATGTTCCTGCAGGTTTTCGGCTTGGGCACCTTCTTACTTCCCCTCATCTTCGGCTACTTGGGCATCAGAGTCCTTCTCCCCAAGAGCAAGGGCGGATCGCTGTTGAGGATCGGGGGAAGCTTTTTCTTCCTCCTCGTCCTGGGCGGTCTTCTCTCCCTCCTTTTCCAGCGGCTCTCCTGGAGGGGGGCGGATATCGAAGCCGGCGGTGTCCTCGGCGCCTTCCTCACTTCCTTCCTTGTTCGCTACCTCAGCCAAGCCGGGACGCTCATCTTCCTTCTTGCCCTCCTCATGCTTTTTGTCCTCTTCTCCACCGAGTTCTCTCTGGGAAAACTGATCGGGTTCTCCGGCCGCTTCCTGACCTTCGCCTATAAGGAGGTCCGCATCCGTGTGACCGACTACCAGAAGTCCAGAGCCAAAGAGAAGATGCGGAAGAAGGTGGTCGAGAAGTATACCCAAGCTCCAGAGAAGGAACTGAAGAGGGAAAAGGCCGGGGAAGAAGAGGAGGAGCCGAAGCCGAAGGAAAAAAGGGAGGAGAGAAAGGAGCTCAAGCGGGCCGAGAGGCCGGAGCCGATCCTTGTCCACCCGCCCCAGCCCAGCCGGCCGGATAAGCTCCTCTTCCCCGAGATGGAGCAGAAAAGCGACTACAATTTCCCGCCGTTCACCCTGCTCGACCCCGGCGCACCCTCTGAGCAAATCGACAAGAATGAGCTCTACGAGAAGAAGATGCGGATCGAGGAAAAACTCAAGGAGTTCCGGGTTGAGGGCGAAGTCAAAGAGTATCACCCCGGGCCGGTCATCACGACTTACGAGTTCTACCCCAATCCAGGGATCAAGGTCAGTCAGGTAGCCAACTTGTCCGAGGATCTGTCCCTGGCTTTGGGCGCCGAGTCCGTCCGCATCCAGAGGATGCCGGGCCGGTCCTCACTGGGGGTCGAAATCCCCAACAACAAGCGGGAGATCATCAAGCTGCGGGACATCATCCAGTCGGAGAAGTTCCTCAAGTCCCCTTCCAAGCTGACCTTCGCCCTGGGCAAAACCATCCATGGAGAGGTCTATGTCACCGACCTCTCCGTCATGCCCCACCTCCTCATCGCCGGCGCTACGGGGACCGGAAAGAGCGTCGCCCTCAACTCTCTCATCGCCAGCATCCTTTACAAGGCCACCCCCGACGAGGTCAAGCTCATCCTGATCGACCCCAAACGGCTCGAGTTCACGCTTTACGACGGCATCCCCCACCTTTTGAGCCCCGTCATCAACGATCCCAAGAAGGCCGGGGGGATCCTGATGGACGCCATCAAAAAGATGGAGGAGCGCTACCATCGCCTGAGCTTCCTTAAGGTCCGGGATATCGTCCAGTACAACCACCAGATCCACAAGATCCTCCAGGAAAAGAAGGGCAAGCTCACGGACGAGGAAAAACAGAAATTCAAGCTGCTGCCTTATATCGTGATCATCATCGACGAGCTGGCCGAGTTGATGATGGTGGGCGCCCAAGAGGTCGAATACTGCATCGCCCGCTTGGCCCAGCTCGCCAGGGCCGTCGGGATCCATCTCGTCCTGGCCACTCAGCGGCCGTCGATCGATGTGATCACCGGCACGATCAAGAACAACTTCTCCTGCCGTATCGCTTTTCGCGTCCCCTCGAAGGTGGATTCCCGGATCATCATCGACGCGTCCGGAGCCGACAAGCTTCTGGGCCTGGGCGACATGCTGTTCATGCCGCCGAACTACCCCCGGATCATCCGGCTCCACTGCGCCTTTATCTCCATGCCCGAGATCACCCGCCTCGTCAAGTTCGTCAAGGAGCAGCGGGGGCCCGAGTTTGACGAGAGGCTCGTCAAGTTCATCAAGGCTCCGACCGCCCAGGGATGGGAGGACACGGGCGAGAAAGACGAACTCTATGAGGAGGCGGTCAAGATGGTGCTGGCCACCGGCCAGGCCTCGGCCTCCTGGCTCCAGAGAAAACTCAAGCTGGGATATGCCCGGGCCGCCCGGATTATCGACCAGATGGAACAGGAAGGGATTCTCGGCCCTTCGGAAGGCAGCAAGCCGAGGGAGATACTCGTCGACGCTCAAGCCTATTTGGGGAAAAAGGAACAGAGCAAGGAGTCCTAGTTGTTCTCTGGCCTGAAGACGCGACGCCGGACTAAGAAGGCCCTCAAAGACGTCAGCCTCCAGGTTGCCCTCGGAAGGGCCTCTAGCCAGCACAGCAGCAAGCATCTCCAAGCCAGCCGGGAGATCCCGTGGGAAGAGGTTAAGCAAAAGGCCCGGGCCGTCCGGGAAAAAAACGTCGGCCGGCTCCCTGAACTGATCGAGAGGTTCAGCCGCGAGGCCGAAAAGGCGGGCGCCCGAGTATACAGGGCGGCAGCGCCGCAAGACGCCATCGACACCATCCTCCGGATCGTCCGGGAGAAAAACGCCCGGCTCATCGTCAAATCGAAATCCATGGTGAGCGAGGAGATCGGCCTGAACGACGCGCTGGAAAAGGCGGGTCTTC
>DAIPLF010000047.1:0-9479 GCA_036769375.1 Candidatus Aminicenantota bacterium
TCGAGGGCGCCCGAGGACTCCAGGATCTGCTTGAAGACCATGAGCGCCGCGGTGAGGAGCCCGATCCTAAGGGAAAAACCCGTCCGGATTGTTGCCCAGCGGTCCGCCAGCGGGCCTCGGAAGGCCACTTGAGTGAGCAAGGCCGATATAGCGAGGGCCAACAGCATTTTGAGCCCAGCGGCAAAGATCAAGACGATGGTCAGAAGGATGGGCCAAAGACCTTGGATGACTCCCCAGACATCCCGCCATGTGCCTTTTCCATCGGCTTCGGGAGTTCCGGCGGGGACATTCCGGAAAAGCACCACCAAGCCCGTGCCGGCTGCCAAGATCGTGAAGGGAAACTGATAAAGGCACAGCCTGGCGATAGGAATGCGGAAGATCGTCGAGGCCAGGATGATGTTGAGATAGAGGGGCCAGAAGTACTCCCAGATATGGCGGAACCAGTAGTTATAAAACGTCTTCCAGGCCGGGCTGAGATTCCAGCGCCTGGCCGCCTCTTCCACGATCGGTGCTCCCATCATCGCCCCGGCCATCATCGGGAGCAGTCCCAGTACGGCGGAGGGGATGGCCAGGATAAGCCGGGGGTCACGGACGAGGCGCCTTAAGCATTCGACCATGCGGCGGGAATGGTTGCCGGCCTGGAGGTACTGTCCCAAATAGAGCACGAGGAGGACGATGCCCACGAGCTCCAGGGTGGTAGTCGATGTCAAACCTTCAAGGGCCGCTTGGGCGAGCCGCCTTGGCCTTAGCCCGAAAAGGGCAGCGACGAGAAGGCTGTCAAGGGCCAGGGCCAGGCCTAAATCCACCTTCTTACGGATGAGCAGAAGAAGGAGGACGATGATCAGAGCGATCTTGAGGAGCGTGACCATGACGACCTATTCTACAGTAAAGTGAAGGGAGACGGTACTGTATTTAGCTCCCGCCAAGTGATATGATCGGGGCCGATGAACGGAGATTTCAGAGCTGAGAGGAGCCGGTCTATTGAAGAATGGACAGAATCCTTCGCCCTATGACGCGCCGGAAATCTACGACCTTTTATTCGATACGTTCGACTTCGACCTTCCCTTCTGGCTCAAGGTCGCAGCCGAGGCGGGCGGCCCTGTGCTCGAGGCCGGCTGCGGCACCGGCCGGGTGCTCCTGCGCTTGCTTAAGGCAGGGGCAGACGCGGACGGATTCGACTTGAGCCGGCCGATGATCGAGCGCTTCCAGGTCAAGGCCCTGGAGAAAGGCTGGGGAAACAGGGTAACCGTCGCCGACATGAGGGACTTCTCGTTGCCGCGGCGCTATGCGCGGGTGATCTGTGCCTTCAACGGCTTTGCCCACTGTGAAACGACAGAAGAGCAAATCCGGGCGATGCGCTGTTTCCGCGACCACCTCGTCCCGGGCGGAGCGGCCGTCATCCATATGTCCTACCCCGGCCCCGAGTATTGGGCTGAGCCCGACGGCGTCCCGACAATGGAGATCGAGGCCCGGGACCCGGCCAGCGGACGGATGCTTCAGATGTGGGACACCCGGACAAAAAACCCGGTTACCCAGTCGCAGCGGTCCCAGATCGAGATTCGGGAGATCGATGAAGCCGGCCGGTCGGTCGCTTCCCATCGCTTCGCAACCTCCCAGCGCTGGGTCTACCGCTTTGAGCTGGAGCTTCTCTTTCGCGCTGCCGAGTTCCGCCGCTGGCTGATCTGGGGAGGCTTCGACGGCAAACCCCTCGGCGATCCCCAAGATCAAATGATTGCCTGGGCCTGGAGGGACTGAGCCGGAGAGACCACGCTTCCGGTCAAGGAAGAGATCAGACCGGCGGAGCGGGAATTCCCCAGGATGCCAGATGGTCTTCGAGGAGCCGACTGGCCCTCCTGATCAGAGCGGGCATCGCTCCTTCCCTGGTCAGGGCCGCGCCTTTCACCGGTCCGGAGAAAGAAACATGCGCGTGGGTGCGGACTCTGCTTGGAGAAACCATCTGCCGGCTGAGCTGAAGGACTTCGGCCAGTTTCTGCTGCCGGGCCGGGCTCTTCCTTATCTTGAGGACCGGACTGCGGACGAATTTTCGGTCCAGCACGCCGCTGACGATGGCCACTTGGAGCCACGATTCCGGAACACGGCGAAGCATGATCTCAACGCTCCGGGACCAATCTTGGATGGATGGAGAAGCGCCCCGGCTGACTTCCGGGTCGGGCTCCACGTCGCCGTGAGGGAAGATCAGCACGCTCCCTCCGTTCTGAAGGTGATCTATCGCTGTCCTCAGAGTCGCTGCGCGGTCGGCGCGTCCGGTAGGAACAAAGATGAAATATTGACGCGCGGCAATAAAGGCCCGGGTAAAGGGAACGTCCGAGAGAAGGACCTTGACGTCTTTCCTCGGGACGCAGGACAGGATAGCCAAGGAATCAAGGCCCCCGGGGTGATTGGCCGCCAGCAGAAGCGGTCCGTCCGCGGGGATCAGGTCAATTCCCCGGGCGCCGACACTTAGTGACAGATCGGGCAAGATCACGCGGGCGCCGCCGCTGATCCCCGAAAACTTGACTTCACTGTCGGCGCGGGCAGCGATCTCTCCGAGGCGACCGGCAGGCCGTTGGAAAAGCGGCCCCAGCAAGCGGCGCATCACGCCGCTTCGTCCGACTCCCAGGGCATAGCAGATCTCGTCGATGATCCTTTCTTTATAAACGGAGGAGCCAACCGAAGGGGCGTTCCCTCCCATCTTATTCGGCAACCCGGATCAGGGCGCGCCGCCATTCAGGGTGAAGCTCCAAGTCCTCCAACGCCTGCTGCAGGTCTCCAAGCGGATATTCGGCGTCGATCATCGGCTGGGGCACGATGACCCCTTCCTCCAGAAGCCGCGCTGCCGCTTCCCAATAATTGAACCCGACCACCGCCTGGAGTGAGGCGTTCGAAGGGCAGACAAGGGTGATCCCCTTCGCCCGCAACGGCTGATAGACCAGGTCGATCCGCTTTCGGGATGTGCCCATCAGGACACAGACTCCCTGGTCGTTCAGGGCCTCGACCAGACTGTCGACGTCGCTGGCTCCACAGCACTCCAGCGCCGCGGACATCGGGCCGTACTGGCGCACGAGGGCGCGCACGGCTTCGGGGTCCCGTCCATCCCGGCAGTCTATCCCCATCTCGCGAGCCGCCTCGATCTTCGGACCTTCGACCTCCAGGCCGACCGGGCGAAAGCCGCTCCGCCTCAGCAGACTGGCGGCCAGCACTCCGATGAAGCCCAGGCCCCGGATGAGGATCGGGAAGGACCTGCCGCGCCGAAACCTCTCCGGAACGGCAAGCCGCTTAAGGTCGGCGGCCACTCCCAAGATAGGCATGGAAACAAGGTTTGGATAGAACAAGGCCTGCACGTGGATCATGGCGACGGCCAAGGGATCGGCAAAGCAGACGGCGCGGGGATCACCTTGGTTCACGGCGATCGGGCGGTCGGCGAGGGCGTATTCGGCGAAGCACCTCATATCCCAATCGCGGTCCGCCACCAGGTTGATCCGCACGACCTGATCGCCGACACGGACGCCGCGCACCTCGCGTCCGACCTGGACGACTCGGCCGACGGCTTCATGGCCGTGGCTTCCTGGCGGCGCCGGGAGGGGATGCAGCTCGTTAAGAGTATGGGCCAGCTTCCAGAACGAGCTGTCGCTGCCGCAGATACCCACATGGGTGATCTGCACGAGAACCTGATTTTTATCCGGGACGGGTGTTTCGGCCTCGACGATCCGGTAATCCCGCTCTCCCACGAGTTGGGCAGCCTTCATCGATGCACCTCACTCTTCAGCGCAGGGCCAGCGGATCGGGGAGGATCTCGGGACGTTCTTCGAGCCTTTCGGGATTCTCGATGAGGTCGGCCAGCAGGTGGATAGTCGACTCGAAATAGACGCCGTCGGTTATGCGCTCGTCCAGGCTGATCTTGAGGTCCATGACCTCCTCAACCCCGAGCTCGCCGCGCTCATTGATGACCGGCTCTTTTTTGCGGCGGCCGACGGTGACGAAGAAGGTGGCGTTCCCCCATTCATACAGGTGGTGATAGACCGCCTCGCCGTTGATGCTCCCGAGGTTGGCCAGGAACACGCTCGTGTAAAGGGCATCGCCTTTGATAAAGGCCGCCGGCAGAAGGGCGTAGTAATCGAGGGTTCGCACCGCCCCGACGGCGAGCCGGATCAAACATCGGGGCAGCCTGGTGACGATAGCCGCCGTTTCCTCATCCCTGGAGCTGCTGCTCTCTCTGGTCTTGCTGACAACTGAGATGACGCGGTCGACGACGTCGGCTATCGTGGAACGCGGGTCAAAGGGGATCTTGACCGTGGTTTCGGCCGCCTCCTCGCTGAGTTCCCGCTTGACGACGAAGGACAGGTCGATGGTCCGGCGCTGGTAGATGCGCCGGCCGACGATAAAGCGATTGGCCTCCGGCCGCAAGGCCAGCGTGCGAACGGCTGCCGCCAGGACGATATGGAAGAGCGATATCCTTTTTCCCCCCGCTTCGTTGGCTTTGTCAAGCCAGGCCAGAGTCTTGCCCAGCCTCAGGCGCTGGAAATGATAGATCGTCGACTCCATGCGGGTCCGCATCAGGTAGGGGAACATCTTGCGGAAGCCGGGAAGCTTCCTCAGTCGAACACCGTCACTGCGATCGCCGATGGTCATCCAGGCTCTCTGGACCTCGCCTGGAATCTATCGCGATTCTCAGCCTTATGTCAACTCCGAATTCAAGCCGGTGAAACCTGAGGTTTCCGCTGCCAGCGCGAATCGGTCCGTCGGTTCCTGCCTGAGTTCCCCTGAGGGGGCCCGGAATGTTCGTATCTGTGAAGGGCTCTCATCTTGATCTCGTGCTCCAGGCCGTTGTCCGTGGCGAATAGGCTGGCCGCCGGTGTCTCGGCGGGGATCTTCATCCCGATGAACGATTCGATGTCATCGAGGTGCTTGCCAAATTTCTCGCAGGCGAAAGAGATCGCCTGGCCGGAGTTCCCAGCCCGGGCCGTCCGGCCGATCCGGTGGACGTAGTTTTCAATATCCTGGGGGAGGTCGTAGTTGATGACCATTTCCAGGTCGTCGATATGGAGTCCCCGGGCGGCGACATCGGTGGCTACGAGGAACGAGAATTTTCCGGCCATGAAGTCGTCGATGATCCGGAGCCTCTGGGTCTGGGCCAGGTCCCCGGACAGGTGGCGCGCGCGAAAGCCGTTGAGCTCAAGCTTCTTGGCCAACCGGGCGGCGCTGTGCCTCATATTGGTGAAGATCAGGGCATTGCGAGGCTTTTGTTGGTGGAGGATCCCGAGCAGCAGGTTGGCTTTGATGTGGCTTTTGACATGGTAAAGCTTCTGGGTGATCGTATCCACGGTCAGCTGATCGGGTGTGAGCTCGATAAAGGCCGGCTGGTTCAGGTATTCGGCTGCTATCCTCCGCGAGACTCTATTGAGGGTCGCGCTGAACAGCATGCTCTGCCGGCCGGTGGGGGGCACCATCCCGGACAGCAGTCTCCTGATGTCAGGCAGGAATCCCATATCGAAAAGGCGGTCGGCCTCATCTATCACGAGCCACCCGACCTCCATGAGCCGGAGATGGCCCCTCTCCCTAAGATCGAGAAGGCGGCCCGGCGTGCCGATGACGACGTCCACTCCCTTCCTGAGCAGGTTTATCTGGGCGGGGTAGCCGACACCCCCGAAAAAGCAGCCGACCGTGATATCGAGTCGGCGGCTCAGGAGGCGAGCTTCGCCCTCGATTTGCACGGCTAATTCTCGAGTGGGGACGATGACCAGCGCCATTTTCCGGCCAGGTGTCCCCTTGCGGAGCAGGCGCTCGAATA
Source organism: Candidatus Aminicenantota bacterium (assembly GCA_036769375.1). Taxonomy (GTDB): domain Bacteria; phylum Acidobacteriota; class Aminicenantia; order Aminicenantales; family UBA8522; genus UBA8522. Next base: position 5,789 of record DAIPLF010000047.1, read on the forward strand.
TCGTGACCAGGAAGGCGGCTGTCTTGCCGGTCCCCGTTTGTGATTGGACGGCGGCATCCTTTCCCAGGAGCGTCTGGGACAGAGTTTGCTCCTGGACGGGTGTCATTTCCGTGTAACCCCTCTCTGTGATCCCACGGAGGAGCTCCGGATGAAGGTTCAATTCATTGAAATGCATTCAGTTTCCTTGTGATTAAAGTCTCAACATATGGGGATGATCGTCTGACGAATACCCTATTCGGGCGGGAAAGAAGATTCGGTTTGACTATTTCCTACCAGATGTATGAAAAGTTATTATACACGAATTAAAGGCCGATGGCAAGAAAGATATCAGATTCCGCTTTCCGGGGCCTCGGCTGGATCTTCCAGCTTCACGACCCAGTGTTGGATAGTTATCTTACTCCGTTCCTCTCTTGATAGCAAGGATACGACGAGTAAGAGGATTCTAGATAAAGCGGGCGGAGCGGGGAGGGACCTCGACGGAATCAGGCTCATTCGGCCGGTCTGCCAGATTGGCGATCAGCCGGACATCGCCGGCCGGACCTCCCCTCGACCTGATGAAGTAGAGGTCGTCTCCCATCAGGCCTTGGACGTTCACCCTTCCTCCCTGAAGAGCGATGGCTCTTCTCAATAGCCGGAGGCCCTGCTCCTCCACGAGCGCGAGGTCATCGCTTTCGATGATCATGTTGTCGAGCGCCCCGGCGGCCAGGGCATAGAGTTCCCTCTCGTTCAGGGTTAGGTTGATATCCTGATTCCTCAGCAAGAGGCAATCCGGGTCATTGAGCCACAGCCTTCGGTGCAGAAACGACCTCATGATCGAGTTCTTCAGCGCGTAATAGGCGTTCGGCCCCTGGAAGGCCCCGAGTTTGGAATCCCACGTCGGAGCGGTGTCCTCGCCGACGCGCATCCCCTCCACGAAGCCTGCCGAAGGGAGCAGGGGAGCCCCGCAACCCAGGATGAAACCATCACCAACAGCCTGCCGGATCGTCTTCATCCCCTCTCGGTAGGCGTGGATCGGCGTCACCTTCTCGACGCGTTCTCCGGGCATGGCCGCCGCGAACAGGAAATCGATCTTGAAATAGGCGAATCCCATCCTCCGAAGCGAGGAAAAGAGGCCCTGGAGCCATTCTTTGACGGCGGGATGCGTGGTGTCCAGGGCATATATTTTTTTGCCCCAGTTCTTATAACACTCTTTGGGCGATCCGTCTTCTTGGACCATCCAGTCGGGGTGTCGGAGAAAAAGATCGGACGTCTCGGCGGCGCTGAACGGTGCCGTCCAGATCCCCGCCGTAAAACCCTGCCCGCCGATGAGCCGGGCGAGGTCCGGCAGCGGTCGGAAGCCCGGCTTTTCCACCAGCCAATCGCCGATATCCCTCTCAAACCCGTCATCGACCTGAAAGACCTCAAAGGGAAAGCCCTTCTTGGCGAGGCTCAGGTTCTTGACGATATCGTCCCATTGCAGGTTGCCGAAGTAGTGGTACCAACTCGACCAGCCGACCGGGTTCCGTGCCGGGACCCTGACCGAGTTCTCAGCGGCAGCGAGCCCCGCGTAATCCTCCAAGAGCTCCTCCACCGGATCCTCCCGGGTGGGAGGGAAATGCCGCTCAGATTTCGTGTCCTCCAGTCCACCCTGAGCGAAAACAAGGATCTCGAGTGGGATCGGCTCTTCGAAGAAGGTGTCGAAATAGTCCAGATAGCCGACGAGTTCGTCTCCTTCGATGATGAAGAAGGGATGGGCATAATGCGAGCTGAGAAAGCCCGCCAGATTCCCCGGCCAGGCAACAAAATAGTCGCTGACCAGCGCTTTTCTGAACAGGTCCGGGTTCGGGGTGAACACAAACGGGCTATATTTCCGCATGACCTCTTCGATGCCCTGGTGCCTTTCGCCCAGGCGCACTTTTTTGCAGGGTCCCCAGGACTGCCAGTTGTTGAGCAGGAACTCCCGGGGCGCTCGCCCCCGGAAAACCTCGACTCTTCCCAGCCGGCCGCGGGCCTTCCCCTTGATAACGAAACCGGCGCCGGCTTTCCTGACTGAGTACTCGATTTTGGCCTTTTGGATGCGGCATGACCGAGCGCCCTCAGAGAGACTCCTCCCGAAGATCCGGATAGCTGGGCTCCGATGTCTCATGGGGTGCCCATCATACAGCAATATCAACCGAAAATCTTCTCTTCCGGGCGATTGATGAGGGTCGGTACCTGCGGACCGGACAGGTCTTTGACTTCGGGCATATCCTATGATATAGGATGCGCGAAAGCCGGTCGAGGCTGGGCCCGAGCCTCCTCCTCGGTCGTCTTGTTTGCGCTCTGGGCGCAAGGTCGGTTGAGGGCTAAGCCTGAAAGGAGACCTGATGAAAAAACTGGGTGGATGGGCTTGCGTTTTTCTTGTTCTCCTCGCTCTTTCGAGCTGTGCTCCGGGCCCCAACAGCGTTGAAAAGACAGCCGATCAGGAAGGAAAAACCGCGGGATTCTGGTTGGGCTTGTGGCATGGGCTGATCTCCCCGATCACCTTCATCATTTCCCTATTCAGCAGCCATATCGACATCTATGAAGTCCACAACTCCGGCTCCTGGTACAATTTCGGCTTCGTGCTCGGGGCCGGCCTCTTCCTCCAAGGCGGAATCCTCGGGTCGCGCAGGGCCAAGAAAAGACGGTAGGGCAGCGGCTATGAGAGTCCACGAACCGTTGGCCGTCGGAGTTCCGGACGTTCTGCTCCCTAATCTCGGCACCGACCTCACCAGATGGGCTGTTATCGCCTGCGACCAGTTCACCTCTGAACCCGATTACTGGGATAAGGTCAGAAAATTTGTCGGCGAGGCGCCCTCAACGCTGAATCTCATATATCCCGAGGTCTATCTCGGGGAGGCCCAGGCCGAGGTCCGCATTGCCCGCATCCGGGAGCACATGCGGCTCTATCTGCAGAACGATGTCTTCGCCGAGAACTCAGGCCTTGTGTATGTGGAGCGCCGGACGATCTCGGGTGTCCGCAAGGGCCTGATGGTTTGTCTCGACCTCGAGCACTATGATTTTGGGAAGGGGTCCAGAAGCCTCATCCGGGCGACGGAGGGGACGATCCTTTCGCGGATACCTCCCCGGGTCAAGATCAGGGAAGGAGCGCCTCTGGAGATCCCCCATATCATGGTGCTCATCGATGATGCTCAGGACACGGTGATCGGCCCGCTCATGGAGCATAAAGCCGGACTCGAGAAGCTCTATGATTTTGAACTGATGATGGGGTCGGGTCATGTCAGCGGTTTCAGGGTGGGCAGCGTGGACTTGGAGAAAGGGGTGATCAGCGGCCTTCAAGCTCTGGCCGACCCCGATGCCTTCGCCGCAAAATACGGGCTCAGGCCGGGGACCCCCGTCCTTCTCTATGCCATGGGAGACGGAAATCATTCCCTGGCCACCGCCAAGACGATCTGGGAGAAGACAAAAGAGAAGGCCATCGACAAAGGTGCCGTGATGCGCCTGCCCCTCCGCTATGCGCTCGTGGAACTGGTCAACCTTCATGACCAGGCCCTCGTCTTCGAGCCTATCCATCGCGTGCTCTTCGGCCTCGAACCAGGAAGGAACCTGGCAGAAGACATGGAAAGGTTCTATCGAGGCCGGTTCCGCACCGCCAAGTGCCAGGGTCCGGACGAGGTCATGGCGATGGTCGACCGGCAGAAGGGCAGCCCGCACCGGATCGGCCTGATCA
>DAIPLF010000375.1:0-2607 GCA_036769375.1 Candidatus Aminicenantota bacterium
CATAAGCCCTGATATCCTTGGTCGGTTTCTTCTCGATCCTCTCTTTTTCAGCCGGGGTAAGCGTCGCCTTGAGAGCTGCGGCGATCTGCTGGGCGATGTCGCTCTGGATGGCGAAGATTTCTTTCGAGTCCCGGTCGAAGGTATCCGCCCAGATATTTTTATCTGTAGCGGTGTCGATCAGCCGGGCCGTAATGCGCACTGTGCTGTCAGCGCGACGCACGCTTCCTACGAGAATATGGGCGGCATTGAGCTCCCGGCCGATCTCTTTTATTCCGAGGCTGCTTTTTTTATACCTCATCGCCGATGTCTGTGACCGGACGTCAAGCTCGCTGATTTTGGAGAGCTGGGTGGTGATATCCTCGGTGATGCCGTTGCTGAAGGCTTCATCCTCTTCGGGGCCGCCGATGTTTTCAAAAGGGAGGACGGCGATCGAACGGTTTGAAGGGGCAGCGGGCGGTGCCGCTTTCCTGGGCAGGGCTTTTATTAAAGCGATCCCGATAACCGCTAGCGCGACGAACGCCGCGGCTGGGATGATGACTCTTTTGAGCCGGAACGAGACCGTGATCTGTTTCGACGTGAACGGCTTTCGTTCGGGCGCGATGCGTTCGGTCGTAGGTATCCCCCTCTCAATCTTTTCCAGCTCAGCCTTGACTTCAGCGCCGGTCTGGTATCTTTGCGCCCTGTCTTTCTCAAGGCATCTGAGGATCAAGCGATTGAGATCGTCCGGAATGTTAGGATTCAGAGACTTCGGGTCCTTGGGGAGTTCGGTTTTGTGCTTGATAGCAATGCTTAAGGCCGTATCGCCTTCAAAAGGAACATGGCTCGTTGCCATCTCATAGAGAATGACTCCTAGAGAATAAATGTCCGACCTCTGGTCAACCTCCTTGGCTTCCGTCTGCTCCGGAGATATATACTCGGGTGTCCCGATGATGATCCCTCCGCCCGTGATCCCCTTCTCTCTCATTGACCGGGCGATTCCAAAGTCCATGATTTTGGCGTTCCCGCCCTTATCGATCATGATGTTCTGCGGCTTCAGGTCCCTGTGGACCACACCCAGGCTGTGCGCTTCAGCCAGTCCGTCACAGACCTGTTTCCCCACGCTCAACACCATCCCGATGCTCAGGCTCCCTGACATCCGGATCATGCTCTTCAAGTCTTCGCCGTGGACGTATTCCATGGTGATGAAATGGGCACCTTCTGCTTCTCCCATATCAAACATGCGACAAACGTTGCGGTGGCCGATTCTTCGGGCCAGCCGGATCTCATTGCCAAACCGCTCGATAGTCTCTTTATCAGAGGCGATCTCCGGCTTGATCAGCTTGAGCGCGACTTTTTCTTTGATCTTAGTATCGAAGACCTTGTAGACCTGGCCCATGCCTCCATGCCCAAGCTCTTCGATGATCTGGTAGCGTCCGGCAAACGTCGAGCCTGTGGTCAGTTCGTGAAGGGGCATTTGAAGGGTTTCTGTAACTTTTGAATGGATGGCCATCGCTGAGGGAATGAGCTGCGTCCCGCAATCGCCACAGAACTGCTTGGTCTCGGGATTCTCAGAATGACACTTGGGGCACTTAACGGCCATTGCTGACCCCTTTTATTTGGTGTGGCTAAAGGTTATCAAGGAATGGGGGAGCAAGTCAACTTACTGGTTCAGCCCCGCCAGCCTCTTCCTGGCACCCTCGACTTCGGGGAGACCCGGGTCGGCGTCCTTCCATCTGGCTCAATTTGACATCTAACGACGCTGCGATATATCATCCCCAACGACGGGATGGAGCAAAATCGGTGCAGGAACGTTCATTCAGCCGGCGCACTAGAAAACAAGCTGCTTATCTTTTGCCCGCGGCGGTCGAGTTGTCCACGCGGAGTTGCCCGATACCCGTCATTAGATGCATCCGGCCGTTGCGATGTTTCCATGATAAGCATTCCACATGTTACGCAAGGAGGGTCTAATGATGATTCGTGTGTTCGCTTTCGTCCTTTCGTGCTGTATGTTTATGGGAGCGGCCGGATCCAGCGGTTCCAAGCAGGCAGAGGAGCGGGCAACCGGAGCCGGTGCGGCGGAGCCGGCAGCAACAGCCGCCGCCGCTGATCAGAAGAGTGACGCGCCGCTTGCTTTCACGGAGGCGGATCTCGACGGATACGAGCGCGGCATCCGTAAAGAGATCGAGCTCGTGAAGACTGCGCAGCAACGGGCCATGGACGCTGCGACGCCCGAGGAGCGAGGCGAGGCGGCCCAGGCGCAGTGGGAGGACCAGACGATTCCGGAGGGAGCGAAAGCATCGGGGCTTCCGGAGGAAAGGTATCGGGGAACGCGTCGCGCGGTGCACGAGGTCTTCAAGACTCTCGACTTTCAGGGAAAGATCGACGGACCGCTGTCGATCGACCTGTCGCAGGTGAGCCCGGAGAGGCGCGCGGAGCTGGCCAAGGATCCTTTCGATGCGCTTGCGCCGTCATCGGCCGCGGCTCTGCGCTCCCGCATGGAGCGGCTCGTGCCGATCTGGTCGGAGTACATGACGCTAACTTCGGTGGCGGGCTAGGCCGCGTCATCCCTCGTGTGGTCAATTGGACACGCGCTTGTCCGACTGATCCGTTTCTGGGATCCAAGTGCGT
>DAIPLF010000376.1:0-2606 GCA_036769375.1 Candidatus Aminicenantota bacterium
ATAATCGTTGGAGAAGAAAAGGGATGAAATGAACAAGACGAACGAATTCCGGCGGGAGATGGGACTCCTGGACTCGGCCTTCCTGGTAATGGGGGGCGTCATCGGGACGGGAATATTCATGACCACCGGGTTTATCATCGGATTCGTGCCATCGCCGTGGCTGGTCATGCTGGCGTGGGTCCTGGGAGGGGTGATCACGCTGACGGGAGCGCTCTCATTCGGAGAGTTGGCGGCGATGTATCCGCTGGCAGGCGGGCAATTCGTCTATTTAAAGGAAGCCTATGGGGATTGGGCGGGTTTTCTTTTCGGCTGGCCATTCTTCTGGGTGATCGGTAGCGGGGGGATTGCCGCTCTGGCCGTTGGCCTGGCTGAATTCCTAGGGTATTTCTTTCCTCGAGTTTCCAACCAGGCGGTCTTTTTCCGGACGGAAGTCGCCGGACTCCCCTACTCGCTCTCCGCGGGACAGCTGGTGGCAGTTGGGGCCATCCTCATTCTTACCGGGATCAACTACTTTGGTCTGAAGAGCGGGCTTCTGGTGCAAAATCTTTCGGTCGTGCTCCGCGTGGGCAGTATCGCCGCTCTGGTCATCCTGGGCTGGGCGGTGGGCCGGAAATCCGGGATGGACAATTGGAGCCATTTTTTCCGGACGGGAGGGGCGTTTGATATCAAGTCATTCGGTTTGGCGCTTCTTGCCGTGCTCTGGACTTACGATGGCTGGTACTCCGTCAACTGCACCGCCGGCGAAGTCAAAAAACCGGAGAAAACGATCCCGCTCAGTCTCCTGCTGGGGACAGGTGGAGTCGTCCTGATCTATTTCTTAATGAACAGTGTCTACCTGGCCGCTCTGCCGCTCGAGAAGATGAGCGGTGTCGCCCGCATCGGAGAGCTGGCGGCGACCTCGCTTTTTGGTCCGGGGGCGGCGGGGTTTGTGGCGGCGGCGATCACCATCTCCACCTTCGGCTGTCTGGCAGCCACCATCCTCTATGGGCCGCGGGTGTATTATGCGATGGCTGAGTCTGGGCTCTTCTTCCGGAGCATGAGCGCTATCCATCCGCGCTTCCGCGTGCCCGGGCGGGCCATCATCTGGCAGGGCGTCTGGGCCTCGCTCCTTTGCCTATCTGGCACTTACCAGACGCTTTATGAGTATGTGGTCTTTGCGCTCGTCCTGTTCTTCGCCGCGACGGGAGCGGCTGTCCTGGTCTTGCGGGCCAAGAAATCGGACCTGCCCCGGCCGTATCGTACCTGGGGATATCCGGTTGTGCCCCTCGTTTTTATCCTGATCAACCTGGCCGTTTTCGGCAACAGTCTTTATTCCCAGCCTCGAGAGTCATTCCTCGGACTGTTGATCATCCTGGCCGGCGTCCCCGCCTTCCTTTACTGGAAAAGGAAGATTCCCGATAAAATCTATAGGAATAATAGGGAATAAGCCAATCCCGGGTCCGTCAGGAGACGAGCGTCCCGTCGATATGGACGACCCGTTTCCGGAGCGGCATGTTGACCCCGCTCTGCTCGAGCGCCTGTTCGACAATCCGGAAGAGCCCGGAGCAGCAGGGAACGGTCATCACGGCCACGGTCAGCGAGCGAAGCCCGTTGTGCTTGATAAGCTCGGCCAGTTTCTCGATATATCCCTCGGTCTGATCGAGCTTGGGACAGGCGATCACCAGCGTTTTGCCCCTGAGGAGCTCCGGGTGGAAGCTTCCGAGGGCGAACGCTGTGCAGTCGGCGGCTATGAGCAGGTCGCTTCCCCTGAAATAGGGCGCCTGGGGCGTTATGAGATGAAGCTGGATCGGCCACTGCCTGAGTTCCGACGCTCCCGAGATGGCTCTCCCCTGCTCTCCCCTGCCTTGCGCGGGGATCTCGCGGGCGACGCTCCCCGGACAGCCGCCTGTCAGGGACGCTTTCTCAGAATCCGCCGATATGCGGTCGGCAAGACCTTCCCGGTTTCCAATCCCGTGGACGTTCTTTGCCGCCTCCTTCCCTCTTGTCTTCAGGACGTGTTGGTAGGCCGACCCGGCGTCGTAGGCATCAACTTCCCTTTCCACCACCTTCAGTGCGCCAGTGGGGCAAACGTCAAGGCAGGCGCCCAGGCCGTCGCAAAAGACCTCTTTGACCAAGACGGCTTTGTTCTCTTTGTCCAAAGCCAGCGCGCCTTCGGCGCAGGCGGTCGTGCAAAGCCCGCAGCCGTCGCAAAGGCCCCTCTCGATTTCGATGATCTTTCTTTTCATCAGCTGCCCTCCCGAGATTCACTATTCTCCTTTGGCCGCCCGGCCGGGACGGGTCTTTCCTTTTTCCCACCGATCCGCAGGCATGATCAGGCAGGTCGGTCCTCCCCTCCCCTTGATGAACTCGGACAGGTCGACCAGGCGAACGGAAAACCCCGACCTTTCAAGCGCCTCCGCCGAACCCGAGCAACCCTTTTCCACAATGACACCGCCGTCGCCCAAGGCGATAACGTTGGCGCTGGCCTCCTGCGGGCAGGGTATCGCGACAACCTCGAAGCCTTTAAAGAAACCTCCCGGGAATACCCGCCGGCAGCAGAGCACCGTGCGGGGACCGACGAGGCTCATGGCGCCGCCGATGTGGAGATGGGGCAGCGGGAGTGAGAT
>DAIPLF010000377.1:0-2594 GCA_036769375.1 Candidatus Aminicenantota bacterium
GGCGCGCTGGGCATGACCTTCATCATCATCAGCGGAGGCATCGACTTGTCGGCCGCCTCGAACATCGCCCTTTCGAGCTGTGTGGTGGCCTTTGCCATCAACGCGGGTCTGGCCCCCTGGCTGGGCATCATCCTGGGCATCCTCACGGGCGGCCTGATCGGCTTTATCAACGGAACGTTGATCACGGCTTTGCGTCTTGTCCCGTTCATCATCACGCTGGGGATGCTGGGCATTGCCCGGGGCGCGGCCAAGTGGATGGCCGGGAACCAGAAGATCGACGCCCCGATCACCTGGGTGAACGAAGTGATGGCCCGCAGTCCGGAGCCCCCCTGGCTCCTGGTGGCGCCGGGTGTCTGGCTGATGATTCTCTTTGCCGTGGCCACGGCCATCGTCCTCCGGAAGACCGTCTTCGGGCGGCACGTCTTTGCCATCGGTTCGAACGAGGCCACGGCCCGGCTCTGCGGCATCCGGACGAAGCTCACCAAAATCGTCATCTATTGCCTGGCCGGACTGTTCTGCGGCTTGAGCGGGGTGATGGAGTTCTCGCGGCTGACCGTCGGGGATCCCACCGTCGCCGTCGGGCTGGAGCTCGATATCATCGCCGCCGTGGTCATTGGCGGAGGAAGCTTGAACGGCGGGCAGGGGAGCATTCTCGGGTCGATGATCGGCGTCTTCATCATGTCCTTTCTGCGCAACGGCTGCACCATGATGGGCTGGCCCAACTACATCCAGGAGATCATCATCGGTCTGATCATTATCATCGCCGTCGCCCTGGACCAGCTCCGCTACCGGAGGGATTCCTAGCCAAGGCGGACCCATGACCGCGATCAAAGACCGCCTGCCCAAGATGATCCATGCCCGGGCCCCGCTTCGGGTCAACGATATCGGAGGCTGGACGGACACTTGGTTCGCCCGGGAAGGCTGGGTTCTGAACATGGCCGTCGTGCCGCCCATCGAGGTCCAGGTCAAGGTTTTTGAGAACAGGGAGCGGCGGAAGAAAAGGGTCCTGCTCCACACCGAGAACACCGGCGAGAGCTTCTGGGTCAATCCTGACCGGCCGGCTTCCTCTCCTCATCCTTTTCTGCAGCACATCATCGCCCGCCTTCGGCCTCCGGAGGACCTCAAGCTTGAAGTCAACCTTTTTTCGCCCGTCCCCGCAGGCATCTCCACGGGAACGTCGGCGGCGGTCTGTGTCGCCCTCCTCGGGGCGCTGAGCTATCTGAACAAGGGCGAAGTCGTGCTCAAGGAGATCGTTTCCCTGGCCCACCGGGTCGAAACCGAGGACCTCAAGCAGCAAAGCGGCATCCAAGACCAGATCTGCGCGGCCTACGGCGGGGTGTGTTTCATCCACATGCATCGCTACCCACAAGGCCGGGTGGAAAAAATGGCCCTCGAGCCCCGGATCTGGGAAGAGCTCGACCGCCGTCTCTGCCTGATCTACCTGGGGAGGCCGCACCTTTCCTCAGTCATCCACGAACGGGTGATCGCCCGGCTGCAGAAGGGAGGGCCCGAGTGGAAGGCGTTGGAACGGATGAAGCGGCTTCCGATCCTGGCTAAGACGGCCCTGCTCGACGGCGACCTGGAGACTCTCGGTGCCGTGATGGTGGAGAACACCGAATGCCAAAGGGGTCTCAGCCGCGAGCTTGTCTCTTCCGGGGCCGATGCCATCGCCGCCGTGGCCCGCAGGTACAAGGCCTCAGGCTGGAAGGTCAACGGCGCCGGAGGAAGGGGAGGATCGATGACCATCCTGGCCAACCGCGATGACGGCCTCAAGAGGAAGATGCTCCAAGCCATTGTCGCCCTGGGCAAGGGTGTCCGGCCGCTTCCTGCATCTCTCTCGCCCACCGGCCTCGAAGCCTGGGAAGTGTGAGGCTCGGGCCCCCTCGCCTCTGGGAAAGAGGAAGAATCCGCTTCGCGGATAGGCCTGTCTGGGCGAGGCAACTTGACGTCTGTATCTATCACCTGTCCGAAATATAGGACAATTGAGGGCTGTTTTTGGCCATTTTCCAGGGGGGAGGGTTTGGCACGGGGATTGCAAATAGAAAGGGTGTAAGGAGAACGAAGATGAAAAAGACAATCCTGCTGGTCGGGGTCATGGCTTTCTTTTCACTCCTCGCTTTCACCCAAGAGGAGGATTATTACAGCGGGAGTTTTGTTCGGATGACCTATGTCAAAGGCGATGTCGTCGTCAATAGGGCCGGCGATCTCGGGTCGGAAGCGGGAGTTGCCAACCTGGCCATCGTCGAGGGCGATCAGCTCGAAACCAGGAACGGCCGAACAGAGGTCAGCTTCGCCCGCAAGAATTATCTGCGGGTCGATGACAACACCTTGGTGGAATTCTCCATCCTGCCACGCCGCGGCGATGACCGGGTCCGGATCCATCTCCTGAGCGGGAACATCTACCTGCGCATCAACCAGCTTCAAGAAGAGAAGTCCTTCGAAATCCATACTCCGGACGCCTCTTTCTATGTTCTGGAGGAAGGCCTTTACCGGTTTGACGCCCGAGCCAACGGGGAAACTGAACTCTCAGTCCTCGAGGGCTCGGTGGAAGCGGCCGGCGAGGGCGGCTCCCAGCTCATCGGCAGCCGGGAGAG
>DAIPLF010000378.1:0-2590 GCA_036769375.1 Candidatus Aminicenantota bacterium
TCGTTCTCCTGGAGGACCAGGTCCCACTCCTCGCCGACGCGGCCCAGCCCGGCCACGGCCGCTTCCTTCGGCCCTTCCTGCGACAGCAGGACCAGGAGAAGGAAGCGGTAGTTGCGCTGGAGGAGCTGATGGTCGAGCGTGAGCTTCTGGTCGAAGGAGATCTCGTTGAGGAGGTTCGAGAGCGTCTGCCGGTAGATCTCGGAGTGGAGCGACGAGGACATGCCGGACATGAGGATGCGGATCTTCGACTCGGTCTGGGCCCGTCGGTTCTGGGGGTCCTCGGTGTGGAACAGGGCGTGGAGCGAGGTGGCGATCTTCTTGTGCCGCTCCTTGTCGATGATCCGGGAGAAGATGCTGAAGCTCAGGGAGTCGAACTTGTCGTTGCCGATGATCTCCTCCCAGAGCGTCGAGGCCAGGTCCTCCTCGTTGAGGTCGGAGATGAGCAGCTTGAGGTTCTCGAACTTCGATTCCGTCGGCGTCTTGCGGGCGGAGACGATGGTCTTCAGGAGCTGCTTGGAGGCGACCCGGTGCTTCTCCTCGGAGGTCGTCTTGAGATAGTGGAAGAACTTGGCGAAGTTCTTGTGCAGCTCCTCGTTCTGGATGAGGTCCTCGGTGTTGAACTTGCCGACGACCTTGCCGAACGAGCCGGCCAGATCCTCGAGCTTGTCCTGGTCGTCCTCTTCGACGGCCTCCATGAGGAGGTAAGGCCAGATCTCCTTGATCTCCTCGCCCTCCCCCTGGAGGAGGACCGAGTAGTCGAGCGTGTCGACGGCGATGTGGGTGATGGCCTCGCGCTTGATGATGGCCTGGGCGCCGCCCTCCTTGATGAAGAGCTTGACCGGCAGCATGATCTTGGAGGCGAAGCGCATGAACTCGGCGTGGGGGATGCCCGGGCGGATCTCCAGCCGCTTGATCTTGCGGAAGTGGAAGAGCTGGGCCAGGTCCATGTAGGTCCGTTCGCCCTCCCAGAAGCGCCCGTCGATGAGCAGGGCGTGGGGCGAGAAGCCGATGGAGACGGGATTGATGTAGAGGAAGAGGGCCTCGAGCTTGGCCATGAGCTCGTTGACGCTGCTCTTGAAGGCCGGATGGTCCGCGTTGTACATCGAGGCCATCTTGAAGGCGACGCGCAGGGACCGGGTCATCGAGCGGATGAGCTCGTCCTTGTCGGCCGGGATCGGGACGGACGGGGAGGCCGGCCCGCGGCTCTCGGGAGCGCCGGTCGTCCCGGGACCGTCGTCAGAAGGCATGGTTCACCTCACCGGACTATTCCCAGCGCCATTCTCCTCTTCCGGGACGAAAGTACCATGCTCCCGCCAGGTGAATCAAGGGGTGAAATCCCCTCCTCCCGGGGCCCTGAGGCTTGACCATCGGGCGGCCAGAGCTACATTATTTACTCGTCAGGGAAATCTTCTTGTTGTATTCTTCATAAAGGGGTTCTAGCCGAGATATGCTGGTCGGATATTGCCGTTAATGAGCTCTATTTTTTCGTTGAACGAAGGATCTCGGGGTATCAAAACGATTGAGGTGATTGCTTATTGACCTCTTGCAGGAGACCTCTCATGCACAAGACGAGAATACGTTTCATAGCGCTGACGGTTTTGCTCTGCCTGGCGCCGGGAGGGGCTTTCGCAGATGGCAAGTGGAGCCTCAAGCTGCAGGGCGGATGGGCGTACATTTCCGGCGGTGACGTAAATCCCGGGACTCAGGGATTCTATGACTGGGGAAAGACCTACTTCGCTCCGCCGGAAGGCGGTGTGATCGAGGGAGACTTCTCGCCCTTGCACCAGGGGTTTGAGATCGGCGGGGATATCATCTTCCAACTCACGCCGGCGGTCGGCATCGGGATCGGCGCCGGATACCTGCGGATGTCCAGCAAGTACTTCGATTCGCTAATGAGGATCAACCACGATCCCGCCAATATTGGCTTGGTCTATGATTTCAATGAAGCCACGACGCTAGAGGCCGTACCGGTCCGGCTGAGCTTATTTTGGTCCTTGCCCGTCATCAGGAAGGTTGATGTGACGGCCAATGCCGGGCTCTCTTACTACGTTGGAGCAAGATACCGAGCCGATTGGCTGGCCCTGCAATTCGACATGACGGGCTCACATCCATTTCAGAAGTTCTTGACAACCGCCGGCAAGGAGAGATTTCCCCTTGGTTTGCACGGGAGCTTAGGGATCGAGTATCGAATGTTGCGGAATCTAGGGATCTTCGTCGAGGCTCGAGGGCGTTACGCAAGATTCCGAGGTCTTGAAGGGACGACCGCCTCAGAGGCCGGAGAGCTGGGGGGAGGGCTCCTTCCAGAGTTCACCGAAAACGGGACCCTTTTCTACGATCTGACACCGAACCTGCCCGGCGAGCCCAGGCTGATCATGGTTCAAAGCAGGCCGGACGGCGCGCTTCATCGAGCGGTGGTCGACTTCAGCGGCCTAAGTCTGCAGACGGGCTTCCGGATCCGCCTTTAAGTGAAAAGCGACATAAAGGTCCGATACCGGAGGGTAAGAGGATCCACCTGGCTTGAGGCCCCCGGGGGGTTGTGCTATACTGCCCCGAAAATGACACGGAGGCTGACCTCATTCGCAGAGCATCG
>DAIPLF010000379.1:0-2585 GCA_036769375.1 Candidatus Aminicenantota bacterium
AACCCCCGGACAGCCTGAAAAAAGCCGAGGCCGAGAAAGAAGACCTGTTGGTCATCGAGGACCGGCGGGGCGCCCGGACCTCCTTACCACTGGCCCTCGGCCAGAACGAGTACCTTTTTGCCCTGCGGGGAAACGAAGACTTCCTGGGTTCTCCGAGGAGCGGCGACCGGTATTCCTCATGGAACGGCTTGAGCACCCGCAAGCACAAGATCTTTCTGGCCAAAGAGGCCATGAAGGACCTCAGACACTGGTATGAACAGGTCTTCCGCGACACCGACGCGATGGATGAGCACGAGTTCGCCGAGAAACAGAGGTTCTTTAACTCCAACCTCATCAACTTTATCGCCGCCACCGATGACAATGAGGATACGGTCGGGCACTCCCAGTTTGTGGCCAACTACACCCTGCTCTTGGCCCGCGAGCTGGGGATTGAAGACCAACGGTACCTGGTTGACCTGGAGAGAGGCGCTCTGCTTCATGACATCGGCAAGATCGGGATCCCCGAAGCGATCCTGAAAAAAAGGGGCCCGCTGAGTCTGATCGAGCGCGAGATCATTAAGGACCATCCCCTTCTTGGGTTCAAACTGATCGAGGGGTTCTCATTCCTGGAAAGAGCCGCCCAAGTCGTCCTCTATCATCACGAGCACTTCACCGGCATGGGCTATCCCTACGGTCTGTCCGGAGAGCAAATCCCTCTGGAAGCCCGGATATTCGCTTTGGCTGATACCGTGGATGCCATCACCTCTGACCGGCCCTACCGGAAGGGAAGAAGTTTTGAAGAGGCCCGGCGCGAGGTCGAACGGCACAGCGGTAGTCAGTTCGACCCACAGCTGGTCGAGGTCCTTCTCTCTATCCCTCAGGAACGTTGGCAGAAGGCCAAGATCGACACCCTGAGGACCCTCCGTCTGCCCACCATTCACTGATTTTTTTCTAAATCCTTTCCTTGGCAATCCCGGCCCAGCCGGGAGTCTGTCCCTTGGCGCGGGCCTGACTGCTCCAGGAGCTCGGCAAATATCTCGGCGGTGTGCTGGGACCGGACGGGGCTTCCCTCGGCCTTGAGGCCCGACCGGAGCTGGAAGAGACAGCCGGGACAGTCGGTGGCTACGAGCGAGGCCCGGGTGGAGAGAATCTCGTTTTTCTTCTTTTGCCAGAGGTGTGCGGAGATCCTGGGGTTCCTGGCTGAGAATACCCCGCAGAACCCGCAACAGGCCGGGGGCTCTTTCTGTTCCGCCAGCGCGAACCCGAGCGAATGCAGGAGCTGGGGCGGCTTGTCCCCGGGTTTGATCTCGGCAATGTAATGGCACGGATAATGATAGTAGACCTCTTTCCTCTCCGCCGCTTTACGCGGAGGCAGAAACCCTTGGGAGGCCATGAAGGCGCTGAAATCCTGGACTCGGTCGGTGAAGCGGGAGGCGTCAGGATCGAGGCGGGGATACAGGTTCTTGAGCAGGGCATGGCCGGTGGGACAGACCGTGATGATGACATCGGGATCTTCCTTGGCGAAAGACTCCAGGTTTTTCTTAATCAGGGCGCGGACTGCCTTGATGTCTCCTAGATGATGACTTGGCGCGCCGCAACAGACCTGGTCCAGTGGCGTGGCCACCTGGTAGCCGAAATAGGCCAGTGACTTAGTGACGCTCTCGCGAATTTCAGGGAAGAAATACTTGACCAGACATCCCTGAAAAAGATAGGCCTTGGGGCGTCCGACTGCCTCCCCCCCCGCGCTTTTCCGCGGCCTCAGGAGCGGGATCCGCTTTCCCCGGGTCCAGACGAGCGGCAGTCTTCGGAAATAGCCGTCCTTCTGCCAGGCCTTTTGCAGGACGGCCACGAACCCGGCGCCCTTTTCGGCCAACTCTCTCGACCGGAAAAGCGAGGACAACGCCTTCTCCCAGAGCCGGGGGCCCCGAGCCTCCCTGATGCTGAGCAGGAGTTCCCCGGTCGGGATGCTCACCGGGCAGAACTCCTCGCACTTCTTGCAGTCGCTGCAGAAGTCCAGCGTCCGATAGGATTCGCCGAGCGAGCGGGTCATCGCGGTGAGGAGCGTTCCGATCCCGCCGGGATAGACGGGACCGCCAAAGACATGACCTCCCACGGATTGAAAGACGGGGCAGACCAGCATGCAGCCCCCACACTTCAGGCAGTAGAGCACGTCCTTGAAATCCGCATTCTCGGCCAGCGCCAGACGGCCGTTGTCGAGGATGACGATGTGGACCTCCTGCGGACCGTGGACACCGACGATATTCTCTTTCTCGATGTCCGTGGTCGAGCTGGGTCCCGTGATGAAGGACACATACGAGGTCAGCTTTTTCCCGGATGAGGCGACGGTCAATGTCTTGAGGAGCAGAGTCGCCTCTTCCAGGGTTTCGACGAATTTTTCTGTCGTCACGAGGGCGATATGAACGGGGGGCAGGGTGGTGACCAGGCGGACGTTGCCCTCATTGCTGACAATGACCAGAGTCCCGGATTCGGCGATGGCGAGATTGGCGCCCGAGACGCCGATATCAGCCTGGATGAAATGCTTGCGCAGCTCTTCCCTGGCCAGCCGGACGATCTCGCGGGCGTCCGCGGGCACGGTCCGGCCCAGG
>DAIPLF010000380.1:0-2585 GCA_036769375.1 Candidatus Aminicenantota bacterium
GCATTATCTGCAAGTCAGGGCTATCTATATCGAAAGAGCCCGGCTTGAAAACATTTCAAAAAAGGAGAAGTTGAATGAGAAGACGGGTTAAGATCCTGGGCGTCCTGTTGATGATCGCGTTGGTCTCTTCCTATGCCGCCGCGCTTCAAAAACCGGTGCTTCAGCAGGTGGACGCGTCAGCTCAGCTGGTAATCAGTGGGCAAGACGTAATCACGGCTTCCGATGCCGGGGGAGGTCTCACCTCAAGAGATCTCCTCATCATCGCAGTCGTCGGTGTTGTGATTCTAGTAATCGCGTTGGTCCTTTAGCGGGAAGTCATTCCTCCGACTGATCTGAAGAGGGCGTCCTCTCACAGGGGAGGACGCCCATTCTTACGTTCTTACGCTGATTAAGGAGGGATAATTCCATGAAGCTTGTGGGTATTATTCTCGTCGTTCTAGGAGTCTTGGCTTTGGTCTATCAGGGTATCCAATATACGACCAAGGAAAAAATCATTGATATCGGTTCCATCAAGCTCTCGGCGGATACGAAGAAAACCATCCCGCTGCCTCCGATCGTGGGCGGAGTCGCGATCGTCGCGGGGATCGCGCTGATCGTCTTGGATCGCAAAAAGACATAACAAGATTTTCGCGGAGCAAGACCAAGTTTCGGAAAAAGGGAAGAACGGTGCCTAGAATCGTGTTCATCGAGCCGCAGGCCCCGAATCTTCACATCTTTTCCCAGTTCCCCATGCCTCGCTTGGGAGTCCTCATCCTGGGGACAATGATGAAGCAACGGGGCTGGGATGTCGAGGTCTATGTGGAGGATCTCCGCCGGATCGATTTCGATATGGTCGCCGGGTCCGACCTCGTCGGCATCTCGACGATCACCTCGACGGCGCCCCGGGCCTACGCCATCGCCGACAAGGTCCGGTCTATGGGGGTCCCCGTCCTCATGGGCGGTCCGCATGTAACCTTTCTGGCCGATGAAGCCCTGGAGCATGCCGACTTCGTCATCCGGGGCGAAGGCGAACGGCCGCTTATGGCCTTTATAGATGCCTGGGAAGACGGCGGCGGTTTCGCCGAGATCCCGAATCTTTCCTCCAGGGCTGCGGACGGCCGGATCGTCCATAATCCTGTCCTGCCCCAGGAGAACGATCTGGACTCGATCCCCTATCCGGACCTCTCGCTCCTTAAGCCCAATCCCAGGAAGCGGAAACTCCCGGCTTCCATCCCCGTCCAGACGTCGCGGGGCTGCCCCTTCGACTGTTCCTTCTGCTCTGTGACCGGCATGTTCGGAAAGAAGTACCGCTTCCGCTCCACAGAGAACATCATCGAGGAGCTCCGCCGGTACGATCATCCCAAGAGCGCCATTTTCTTCTATGACGACAATTTTGCCGCCAACCGGGAGCGGGCCAAGGAGCTGCTTCAGGCCATGATTCGGGAGCGGTTCAAATTCCAGTGGACGACTCAGGTCCGGGCCGATTTCGCCCGCGACACCGAGCTCGTTGGGCTGATGAAGAAAGCCGGCTGCCACACGGTGTACATCGGCTTCGAGACGGTCAACCCTAGAAGCCTCAACGGCATGAAGAAGAAACAGACCGTGGCCGATCTTATCCGGGTCGCCAAGGTCCTCCGCCGGCACCGGATCAACATCCATGGCATGTTCGTCTTGGGGTTTGACGAGGACGATTGGTCGTCGGTCAAGAAGACACTCAAGTTTGCCAAGAAATCCCGGCTGTCCACGACTCAGTTCCTTATCCTGACTCCCTTGCCCGGGTCGGAGTTTTATGAAAAGATGTCGCGGGAAAACCGCCTCCGGTTCCATGACTGGGCCCTCTATGACGGCCATCATGTCGTCTTCGAGCCGGCGCGGTTTTCGCTCTTCGACCTGCAAAAAGCCCAAATGTACTGCCACAAGAAGTTCTACTCCTTGAAACAGATGTTCGGGAAGATGCTCGCTGGACAGTGGCTCAGCGTCGCCGTCGCCCATTACGCCCGGAAGCTCAACCGGATGTGGACGAGGCGCAACCGGACGTTTCTCAGGGTTGTCGACCTATTGAAGTCCAAGCCGGGCGCCAGTATCTCCGTGGATTACAGGGAGGAGGTCTCCCTCGACCTCTGAGAAGAAGGCCTCTTAACTCTGTCCAGGCTAGCCGCGGGGGGGGAGAAGGGGGGCTATTGACAATTTTTTTCTTATATAGTAGTAGTTCCCTAGATACTAGGACAAGTGGGAGTAGGATGGCGACTGTTCTGATCATTGATGATGATAAGCTCATTTGCGACTGGATCGCGAAAGCCGTTACCCAATTAGGGCATCGCCCAGTCTCGACGCACCTCCTCCGGGAGGGGCTCAGAAAAATCCAATCCGAGCCCTTCGACATCGTTTTTCTGGACGTCAAGATGCCCGATGGAAGCGGCTTGGAGATCATGCCGAAGCTCAAAGCCGCCCGGTCTTCCCCGGAAATCATCGCGATCACCGGGCTGGGCGATCCCGACGAGGCCGAGATCGCCATCCAAAACGGCGCCTGGGATTATATAGAAAAGCCGGCTTCGTTCGAAACCCTCAAGCTCCCCATTATCCGGGCTCTGGAATATCGAGCGGAA
>DAIPLF010000381.1:0-2583 GCA_036769375.1 Candidatus Aminicenantota bacterium
CCTCGCCAGCGGAAACCCATCCTTTTTCGATCCACGATATGCTGGCCATGGACCGCATCTCCGACTCGCGGGTTTCACCGGACGGGAAATGGATTCTTTTCAATGTCCGGGAGACCGACCTCGAGGCCAACCGTGGCCGGACCGATATCTGGCTTGTCGGCACGGACGGTAAAGGACTCCGCCGCCTGACTTCCCACCCGGCGGCCGACTTCAACGCCCGCTGGTCACCCTGCGGCAAGTGCGTCTTTTTCCTGTCGACGCGGTCCGGCTCATCCCAGGTCTGGCGGATCAAGGTCGACGGGGGAGAGGCCGAGCAGGTGACAAAACTCCCGCTCGATATCGGGAATCTCATTGTCTCCCCGGCCGGCGAATACCTGGCTGTCACCATGGAGGTCTTCCCCGGGCAGAGTGTGGAGAAGACAGCCGAGAAACTCGAGGCGGACGCAAAGCGTCAGGCCACGGGCCGGCTCTATGAAAAGCTCTTTGTCCGTCACTGGGACACTTGGAGCGACGGCCGGCGGTCCCACGTCTTCGTTGTGCCGAAAAAAGGGGGTGAAGCCAGGGACCTGATGGCGGCCATGGAGGCCGACTCGCCCAGCAAGCCCTTTGGCGGAGGCGAGGAGATCGCCTTTACATCGGATGGAAAGGGTCTTGTCTTCACGGCCCGCGATGTGGGCAGTGAGGAAGCCTGGTCCACAGATTTTGACCTTTACTATGTCCCGGTTGACGGTTCGGCGGCTCCCCGCTGCCTGACCGAGGCCAACCAAGCCTGGGATACGACGCCTGTTTTTTCTCCGGATGGAAAGACCCTGGCCTATCTGGCCATGGCCCGTCCGCGCTACGAAGCCGACCGCTTCCGGATCGTGCTCAAACCCTGGCCCGAGGGGCAGGAGCGTGTCCTGACCGAAGCCTGGGACTATTCGGTGGCTTCGTTCTGCTGGACTCCAGACGGAAGCACGATCCTGGCCACCGCGCCTAATAAGGGTCAATCCAGCCTCTTTGCCATCGATGTTGCGACCGGAAAGGCGCATGTGCTTGTTGATCAGGGGATGGTCAACGGTTTCGCCCCGGCCGGAGATGGGGTCGTTTTCGAGCGGCACAATTTGAAATCGCCCGCGGAGATCTATTTGATAAAGCCCGGCGGAGGCGAGCAGGCGGTCACCGAGATCAACAAGATCAAAGTCGCCGCCGCCCGGATGGGAGATCCCGAGCAGTTCAGCTTCCAGGGATGGAACAATGAGACCGTATACGGCTATGTCGTCAAGCCGGTGGATTTCGACCCGGCCAGGAAATACCCGGTGGCCTTTCTCATCCACGGCGGGCCTCAGGGTTCGTTCGGGAATGATTTTCACTATCGCTGGAACCCGCAGGCTTACGCCGGAGCCGGGTATGCCGTTGTCACGGTTGATTTTCACGGCTCGACAGGCTACGGCCAGGCCTTCTGTGATTCCATCCGCGGCGACTGGGGAGGGAAGCCCCTCGAGGACCTGAAGAAGGGGCTGGCGGCGGCGCTTGAGAAATACCCCTGGATGGACGGCACGCGGGTCGGGGCCCTGGGTGCCTCTTACGGCGCTTACATGATCAACTGGATCGCGGGCAACTGGCCGGACCGCTTTAGATGCCTGATCTCTCATGATGGGAACATCGATGAGCGGGCGGCTTACTTCGAGACCGAGGAGCTGTGGTTCCCGGAGTGGGACCATCTGGGTACTCCCTGGGACAACCCGCAGAGCTACGAAAAACACAACCCGGTGAACTTCGTCAAAAACTGGAAGACGCCGATGCTCGTCATACACGGCGGCCAGGACTTCCGGATCGTAGAATCGCAAGGCTTGGGATCGTTCAATGCCTTGCAGCGGCGCGGTATCCCGAGCAAACTCCTCTATTTCCCCGACGAAAATCACTGGGTCCTCAAGCCGGCCAACTCCATCCTCTGGCACGCGACGGTCATCGGTTGGCTCGACCAGTGGCTGAAGTGACGGGAGATTCAAAAATGATCCGTCTCACAGCGGTCGTCGGATTTCTGTCTCTTCTGGCATTTGCCCTTCCACTCCTGGCCTCCGCAGCCTCCCCGGTTGGATCAAAGAGCAAGCTCAGGGTGGCCATCGTGAAAAGCGATTCTGAGGGGCCAAAATATATGGCTGAGGGAGGACTCCTGCCACTCTTGGAAAAACTGGAGTGTGAGGTCGAGAGGAGCGACACGGTCGTCCTTGCCCCG
The DNA here is from genome assembly GCA_036769375.1 of Candidatus Aminicenantota bacterium. Taxonomy (GTDB): domain Bacteria; phylum Acidobacteriota; class Aminicenantia; order Aminicenantales; family UBA8522; genus UBA8522. The sequence goes on from DAIPLF010000381.1 coordinate 2,219, forward strand.
GAAGAGCAAAAAGAATACGGAGAATGGAACCGGGACGCGCTGGAGAGCCGGCGCCTCGGACAGCTGGCCTCCGACAATCGCCTGGGCGACGGCCTGATCATCGGGCTTCTCACCAACTGCACTGACCTCCTGGGAATGCTGGCCGGTTTGCAGCATCTCCGGCCCTCCATCGAAGGCGCTGGAGGCGATGAAAGGGGTCTCCAAAGGGAGGGGCTTACTGGCCTGAAGCCTCTTCGCGTCGGCTTGGTCTATTTCGATGCCCATGCCGACTTCAACACTCCGGAGACCAGCCTGAGCGGCATGCTGGGCGGGATGGACGTCGCGGTCGCCGCGGGGATGTGTTTGACCCGGCTTCGGCTGAAGAC
>DAIPLF010000048.1:0-1442 GCA_036769375.1 Candidatus Aminicenantota bacterium
GAAAAGATCGAGCTCAAGATGGGTGTCGAAAAAGAAGAAAAGAGGATGGCCACCGCGGTGATCAGGACGAGCTCAAGGAAAATGAACAGGATGGCCAGGAGAAGGCGGGCCTCCAGCTTCCCTGTGTGGAGGAGGACGATGATGAGGAAGATCAAGCCCATGGCCAGGATCATGATGAAAAGGGTCAGGACCAGCCCGAAGAATTTGCCGAGCAGGAACTGCCAGCGCTGGATGGGCTTGGAAAGCAGGGTATAGATGGTCTTCTTGTCGATTTCTTTATAGACCAGGCCGGTGCCTATCAGGATGGCCATGAGCACGCCGAAGATGGAGATCGAAGCCAGGCCGACGTCCTTGATGATCTTCACCCGGTCGCCGACGGTGAGTACGGCCAGAAGTCGCGAGAAGGCGAGGGCGATGGCGGCGAAAAAGAAGAGCAGGTAGAGGATCCGGTCCCGGATGGCCTCCTTGAACGTGTTCAGGGCGATCGTCTTGATCTTCATCCCTGTCTGACCATCTCCACAAAAATGTCTTCAAGGGTCTCCGTCCGCGGGACCAGGGAATGGATCTTCCCTTTCCGCTCGTGGACAAGCTCCATCAAGTTCTCGATATTGTCCTCCTGAACGACCTTGAGAAGGATCCTGTCGCCGAGCGTCGAAACCGGCTCGCCCAGGTCGATGAGGTCCGCGGCGTCGATCCCAGACAGCGTGACCTCCGTGAAAAGGACCTTCTCCGAGATCAGGCTCTGCAGGGCGCCCTGGCTGATGATCCGGCCGCCGACGATTATGGCCACGCGATCGCAGATCATCTCGATGTCCTGGAGGATGTGGCTGCAGAGGAAGATCGTCTTGCCCTCCTGCTTCAGCCGGACGATGACGTCCCGGAGCTCCTTGCGGCCCAGCGGGTCCAGGCCGCCGAGCGGCTCGTCCAGGAAGAGGAGGGCCGGTTCGTTGATCAACGCCTGGGCCAGCCCGACCCGTTGCAGCATTCCCCGGGAGAACTTGCGCAGTTGGAGGTCGCGGGCCTTCTCCAGGCCGACGAGGCGGAGAAGAGACGCGATCTTTTCCTCCTTGTCCCTTTTCCTCAAGCCGAACAGCTGGGCATAGAAATCGAGAAACTCCGCGGCCGTGAGATAATCATAAAAATAGGGGTTCTCCGGCAGGTAGCCGAGGTGCTCTCTTCCCCTTGCGGAAAGAGGAGGATGGCCGAAGATCTCGATCTTTCCCCGGTCGGGGAAGATCAGGCCGAGGACGCATTTCAAGGTTGTCGTCTTTCCGGCGCCGTTCGGCCCGAGGTAGCCGAAGATCTCTCCGGCGGCCACCGACATGGAAACTCCCTTGAGGATTTCCCGCTTCTTGGGGATGAAGCCGACTTTGAACGCTTTATAGAGGTTGTCGATTTCCAGGACTGCGGCCATCGGATTCAGGCCTATTATATTTAAAATG
>DAIPLF010000048.1:1542-9350 GCA_036769375.1 Candidatus Aminicenantota bacterium
GTTGTCGATTTCCAGGACTGCGGCCATCGGATTCAGGCCTATTATATTTAAAATGGGGGCCGAAAACCAGCCATTCGGGAATCCTTGGGAAGGCGGAACCTTCGAGGTCGCTTCTCCTTTCCCGAAAGGCTGGTGGCCATAATGAAGCCCCGGTTCAGTCCGGGAGGACGTGCTTGAAGGTGTCAGGGTCGATGGTGATGTAGAAATCGCTGCCCAGATAGAGCAGAGGGCGAACCTTCATCGGATTGAGGATCTCATCGGAATTGAAGGTGTGGGCCTCCTCGTGCACGACCAGAACCTCGCCGACGAAAAGGTCGTGGTCCCCGAACGGCCGGATCTCAGCCAGCCGGCATTCGAAGGCCACATAGGCTTCCTCGATGAGGGGGGATTTGAGAACCTTGCCCGGTCGCAGACGGACGCCGAATTCCTTGACCTTGTCGATGTCGCGGCCGGATTTGCGGCCCATCTGAGCCGAGAGCTTGATGCCGTCAAAACTCAGGAAGTTGACGGTGAATTCCCGGGCCTCGGAGATGATCCCGTGGGTGTATCGTTTCTTGGAGACGAGGATGCCGAAGAGGGGAGGCTCGAAGGAAAGGGCGGTGTGCCAGGCGCAGCTCATGAAGTTCACCCGCTTTCCCGCCCGGGCCCCGACCAGGGCAACGGTGTAGGGGTAGAAATACTGGAACTTCTTAAAATGCGTCTTTGCGGACTTCATGGCTTAGGCCAGACCTTTGATGCGCCCCGCGTTCTTGAGCAGCCATTCTTGAGTGAACAGGTGTTCTCTCTTGAGCCCAAGCTGCAGGAGGAGTTGGTTGCGATCGTCGCCTTCCGGAACGACGGCGAGGAGCTTTTCGTACTTGGCGATGAGCTCCCGCTCGTCGGGGATCAAGGCCTGGAGCGCAGAGAGACGGTCACGGCCGCTGTAGAGGGCGGGCATGGGGCTCCGGCTGACCTCCTTCCCGTCGGGTTCTCGCTGCGCGTTTTCGATACGGATGACGCTTCCCAACCGGGCCAGGAGACCCGAATTCTTGTCCCAGTGCCGCATGTGGTTGATGGAGTTCTTGTACAGCCTCTGGGCGAGGTCCTGGTGCTCGCTGAAGAGCAGGACGTAGCGGAGGTAGCGGTGCATCAGCTCGTTCTCCATCCGGGTGATCTCGTGGAGGAGCTGGACCTCCGGCTTGGCCGCGGCCTCCGGGCTCTCCCGGAAGCAGAGCATTGCCGCCGCGCCTTCCTTCTCCATGGCGCGGATCATGGTCTCGAACTGGCGGGAGTGGCGGACCTCGTCATAGGAAATGTTGAGGATCATGTTCTGGATCTTGGGAAAAGCGCCCTCCTTCCATTCCGCCGACTGATAGAGGTTGGTGACCAGGTCCTCGGTCATCTTGTCGCGCTTCAAGTTGTCGACGACCTTAGGAAAGCGGATGACTTCATCCGTCTTGAAGGACGGGTCGCCTCCGAGCTGCCGAATGATAACGCCGAGCTGGAGGCTGTGGTACATCTCATCGATGCCGATCTGGATCGTCTGGGCGCGGGCGTCTGTCCGCAGCTTCATGATCGGATCCTCATAGAAGAACCGCCCTTTGGGCATGGAATAGGCGTGGATGATGTACTCGAAGCTGACGGCCCACTCGTGCTCCAGGGCCACCTGGAGAAGGTGGATGACGTCCTCTTCGGTTTTGACCTGACGGATCTTCTCCATGGGACCTCCTCTCAGAATCGAGCCCGGGCATTATAGCATAAAACAGGGGTGATGGAAGCGGCGGAAATATCACCTCCAAAACCACCCCCATGGGGGATTGCCAGCCGGGAATCCGCATGAAAAGATGGGTCCATCGCAGCCTCTATGGCTCGAGTTCACTCTCATCCAAGGCGAAGCCGAGGTTGTGAAAAAGGGAGAGAGGGCTAAGATCCCTCTCTCCACCCCCCACCCTCCTTTCAGCTCCCTTGATCACGAGATCAGGGAGTCTTTTCAGCGGCGGCTGTTTGCATTTTTCCGGCAAAAATTGTAGTTCTATCAGGGAAGTGTCAGCGATGAGATACGAAGAGCCGATCCCCCCGGTCAGGGAGGACCTTGAGATCATCCCCACGTCCTACCAAGGGGAGAAGGCGGTCCTGGTGCGCGACTTCCTGGGCCTTATCCGCGACCCGGTCATTCTTCAAGGTGATGCGCTTTGGATCGTGGGACTGATCGACGGGAAAAGGACGGTCCGCGATATCCAGCTCGAGCTCGTCCGGACGAAGGGCGGGGTCCTAGTCGACGCCGAGGCCGTCGGCCGGGTCGTGCTGGATCTTGAGACCTCCTACGTCCTCCAGAGCGCCCGTTTTCTTTCGGCCAAGAGGAAGACCCTGACCGATTACCTCAAGTTGGAGGTCCGGCCTCCCTCGCATGCCGGCGTCTCCTACCCGAAGCAGCCGAAAGAGCTGCGGGCGTTGCTCGATTCCATTTTGGCGAACTGCGGAACGGACGTCCCGGGCGAAGCCGGCGACGGAGTCATGGGGCTGGTGGCCCCTCATATCGACCTGGAGGCCGGAAAAAATGTCTATGCGAGCGCCTACCGGTCCATCCGCTCCGCCCGGCCGCGGCGGATTCTGCTCATGGGCACCGGGCACAGCCTCGATGACGCCTATTTCGGGCTGACGGAAAAAGACCTCCAGACGCCGCTGGGCCTGGTGAAGACCGACCGGAAGGCGGTTCGGGCTCTGAAAAGAGCCGGCGGCAAGGCGGTTTCTCCGTATGATATTGCGCACCGCCAGGAGCATTCTCTGGAGTTCCAGCTCGTTTTTCTCCAACACCTCTTCGGGCCCTCATTCACCGCTGTCCCCATCCTCTGTGGTTCGTTCGGCCGCGACCTGGCCAGGGTCTCCCGCCCCTCTGACATCCCGGATGTGGCCGGTTTTTTGGCCGCCCTTCGGGCTTTATGGCAGGCTGACCCGGCTCACACAATGTTGATCGCCGCCGTGGATTTCTCCCATATCGGCCCGAAATTCGGCCACCGGGAGCGCGCCGCCTCCCTGCTCCCGGAGGCCCAAAAGCACGATTACGCCCTGATCGCCGCTTTGGCCGCGGCCAACAGCCGGGCGTTTTGGGCCGAATCCCAAAAAGCCAGAGACCGGTACAACGTCTGCGGGTTTTCGACCTTGGCTTCACTTCTTGACGCATTCCCGGAGGTCAGAGGCCGGCTCGTCAATTACGAATTCTGGAACGAGGAGACGACTCAATCGGCGGTCAGTTTTGCCGCCATCGTCCTTGTCGCAGAGTCATAGAAGGAGGTTACCGATGACGGATTTCGGAGGCGCGATCAAGCGGAGTCCAAGCTATGAACTGGCGATCCTCGGGATCCCGTTCGATGAGAAGTCCAGCTACCTCAGGGGCACGGCGGGTGGACCGGACGCCATCCGGGCTTCCTCGACGGGCAGAGCCCGGAATCCCGAGACGGAATTGGGAGTCGACCTCGAACATGACACGGTCATAGTCGACCTTGGGGACGTCGATACGTCCGGCGATGTGGACAAGACTTTCCGCGAAATCGAGACTGCCGTAACCGCGATCCTCAAGAAAAAGGCCAGGCCGATCCTCCTGGGCGGCGACCACTCCGTCTCGTACCCGATCCTGAAGGCCATGGCCCGGGCATACAGGGCCCTCGATATCCTCCATTTCGACGCCCATCCCGACCTCTACGAAGACCTCTATGGCGACCGCCTTTCGCACGCCTGCCCTTTCGCGCGGATCATGGAGGACGGGTTGGCCGAGTCGCTCGTCCAGGTGGGGGTCCGGGCCGCTACCGCCAACCAGCGGGCCAACGCCCGGCGCTACGGGGTTCGGATGGTCGAGATGAAAGATTTTCGAGACGGGCTGGTCTTGAAGTTCAAGAATCCTCTTTATATCTCCTTTGACCTGGATTCTCTCGACCCGGCCTTCGCCCCCGGCGTCAACCACCAGGAGGCGGGCGGGCTGACGACGCGGCAGGCGATCGACCTCATACACCGCCTCGAGGCCAGGATCGTCGGTCTCGATGTCGTGGAGCTTAATCCCTTGCGGGACCCGTCTGGGATCACCGCCTCCGCCGCCGTCAAGATCATCAAGGAAGTCGCCGGCATGATGGTTAGAAAAGCTCGTTGAGCACGGAGGGAATCCGATGAAAAGATTGTTTTGGACCCTCTTCATCGTTACTCTTTTTTCCGGGTTGATAGCTGCGGGGCAGGATGTGCCGTTCGACAAGTATTTCATCGACAGGACGATGCGGGTCGATTATTTCCATTTTGGGAACGCTAAGGATGAAGCCGTCACACTGGACCGGGTTTACGAGCAAGGGACCTGGGCGGGGAGCAGACGGAACCTCATCGACCCGTTCAACATCGGCCGGTACTGCTATAAAGTGTATGATGCCGCCTCCGGGATGCTTCTCTTCTCCCGCGGTTTTGATAGCTATTTCGCCGAATACAAGACCACCAGTTGGGCCCTGGACGGGGTCAAAAGGACCTACCATGAGACTGCCCTTGTCCCTTTTCCCAAAGCCACGGTCAAGTTCGTTGTCGAGGCCAGGGATAGACAGAACTCCCTTCAGCCGATCTTCAGCGCCCAGATCGACCCGACCGACATCTTCATCAACCGCGAGCCTTTGGCCGCAGGCGTTAAGGTGTTTGAGGTCTTGAAGAGCGGAGACCCGCATGAAAAAGTGGATGTGGCGTTTATCGCTGAGGGATACACGGCCGCCGAGGAGGGCAAGCTCAAGGCCGACCTCGAGCGGTTCCGCAGCGTTTTTTTTCAGCTCGAACCTTATAGGAGCCGTCCCGACCGCTTCAATTTCACCGCCGTCTTCAAGCCATCCCAGGAGAGCGGCTGCGACGAGCCGAGCCATGGGATCTATAAAAATACGGCCGTCGGGGCGACCTTTGACTCCCTGGGCTCCGAGCGCTATCTCCTGACCGAGGACAACAAGAGCTTGCGCGATATCGCCGCCCACGTCCCCTATGACGCCCTCTTCATCATGGTCAACCACAAGCGCTACGGAGGGGGAGGGATCTACAACCTCTACTGCACGTTCACCGTGGACAACCAGTGGTACGAATATCTGTTCCTCCATGAGTTCGGGCATTCTTTTGCCGGGCTGGGAGACGAGTACTACACCTCCGAAGTGGCTTACAATGAGTTCTATCCCAAGGGACAGGAGCCGGTCGAGGCGAACATCACGGCCCTTCTTGATCCCACGAAGCTCAAATGGAAGGGGCTCGTCAGCCCGGGGATCTCCATTCCCACGCCCTGGGAAAAAGAAGAATTCGACCGGATGGACAACGCTTATCAGAAGGTCCGCAGCGAGGTCAACGCCAGGATCGCGGCGATGAAAAGGAGCGGAGCGGACCCTGTGGATGTGGCTAAAGCCGAGGATGAATCCGAGCGTCTGTCGCGCGAGCAAGCGGACAAGGTGGACCGGTTCCTGAGGAACAGCCAATTCTGGGGAAAGGTCGGCGCCTTCGAGGGCGCGGGATATTCCGCCCGAGGCCTCTACCGGCCGGCCGTCGACTGCCTGATGTTCTCCAAGGGCGCGAAGCCGTTTTGCCGGGTTTGCGAGGAGGCGGTCGCCCGGGTGATCGAGGCGTATTGCCGTTAGCCGGACCAGTCAGATCCGGCCGCGAATTGACATCGACGGCCGCCGGAGTAGACTGAGGACGTTGGCCGCGGAGGATTCCATGAAAATAAGGCGATGGGCTCGTTTTGTTTTTGGCGCGTTCTTCACCCTCATGTCCTTGGCCGCGACGGACGACCGCAGGCAGTCGATCTATAGCCTGGGCCTCGAGCTCGAGCGCCAGGCATCCTACATCGCCGAGAGCAGCTTCAGCCATTTCAGGGGACGGAACGACACCATCAGCGACGCCGAACAGGCCGTGCTCTTCAAGTCGGAAGCGTTTTTGGCCTACACCCGTCTCTTCCTGCGCCTGAGCGAAGAGAAGTCGGATTACTACAGCGCCGGATTCCTGCGGACCAACCTTTACAATGCCTTCGTTTATCTCACCAGCTCTTTCCGGGACCTGGAAGAATCCATGCAAAGCGCGGGGGTCAGGCCCTACGCCCTCTCGGACTGCCGGAGCCTTCTCAACAACATGGAGGCCGAGTTCTCCAGGTGGCCGGCCGCCGACAACCTGGCTTATCTTCATACCCGCTATATCAAGGCCGCCAACGACACCGTCTACATGATCGAGCGAGTGGGCCCCGGCCAATTCGTCCGCCGAGCCTTTAAAGACCTGGAAAGTCTCTATCGCTATAATTATGACCTGAAAAGGGGCAAGGACCCCTGGAAGTACCTGGCCGAGGTCTCCGTCGATACGCTAGACAGGATGGAGGAAGGCCAGGATATCGCCCTCACCTTTGAGGGGCGGCTGATCATAGAGATGAGCAGCCGGCCTAACCGCGGAGTCTATCTCATCGAGGATGGCAAGAAGCGGGGTTTGACAAGTCCGCGGGTGCTCGACCGGTTTGGCGGCTGGGGCAAAGTGCTGGAAGTGCCCGCCGAGGTGATCCGAAAGTATCCCGACGGCGACCCGATCAACTGAACAGGCCAGCCGGACCGCCCGTTTGATTTTTCAAATCCACACTGAGTTTCTCATATCGAACGCGGCCGCTCTGACCATTGAACGTTTCAAGGGCAATTCTCTTTTCTTTGCTACAAGGGCGAGGGGTAGTGGCATGAGAAACCCGTATGAGGAGTGAGGGGGCATGGTTTCTCGACCGAAGGGAGAGAAGAGCGAACGACGAATCGAGCCCGTTTTCCGCGCTGGGAGAAAACGGGCGCGGTTTCGATGCCACTGCCCCGAGCCTCGATGAGAGGTGCGGGCTGTTGTCAGCAAAAGGGGGGTTGATGATGGGAACCAAAAAGGTGGGGGCTTTCTCCAGCCCGCGCAAGAAAGCCACTATTACTATAGCATGGAAAACGCAAAAGTAAAGAATATTTTTAAAAAAATTTAATTTTTTTTGGAGGTTGAATTTTCTCAGGGGATTTTAGAGAATAATCTTGACCGTCGCGGCCTGGAGGACCGATGGAAGAGAAAAAGATCGATATCAAAATGGACGAGCAGATCGCCCGGGGACTGTATTCCAATATCGCCGCCATCCGTAACACGCGGGAGGAATTCATTTTTGACTTTGCCTTTGTCTTCCCCGACGGGCCCATGGGCCGGCTTTTGTCCCGAGTTATCCTCAGCCCCGCCCATGCCAAGAGATTCATGGAGGCCCTGCAGTCCAACATCCGGCGTTACGAGGAGAACTTCGGATCGATCGCTCCATCGGAGCCACCGCCATCCGTCGGGTTCATCCACTGACATAGCCAGGCCATCGGAGGAAAGGAAGATGCCCTATTTTAAGGACGCTAAAGAGATGCTCGATATCCAGCGCGTTTTCTTCGACAACGTCGCTTCGGACCCGGAGGTCGGCCCCAAACTCAGGGATTCGAATCTCATTATGCGCTTCATTTCCACCGACCCGGCGGGGGTTGTGACCATCGACTGCCGCGGGGCTGCCGGTGAAGGCAGGTCTTTCCGCACGGCTTTCGGTGAGAGTGACCTGCGGCCGGACATCACGCTGACGACGTCAGCCGATCTCGCCCACGAGTTTTGGCTCGGCCGGGCCAACATCGTCAACGCCCTGTTCAGCGGCAAGGCGAAAGCGGCCGGCGATGTCACGCTGGCGATGAAATTCCTGCCCGTGCTCAAACCGATCGCCGGCATCTATAAGCAGGTGCTGGCATCGCTCGGCCGGCGGGACCTGGTGCCGAAATAAGGGGAAAAGAGAAAAGAATGGGCTTGACAGAAGCTTT